>JAGBVY010000052.1 GCA_017630115.1 Tidjanibacter sp.
GACTGGGAGAACTAAGAAGTCTCAGTGAACCCAGTGAACCCAGTAAACCCAGAGAATTGACCTTATTGGGCTTATAAAAAACGCGGGTATCGAATTCGATACCCGCGTTTTGTTGTGAGGGGGTGTGCACAAGCTGTGTGCTCTTGGTCACTACTTGTCCCTCTTGTAGAGAAAGCGTTTGATTTTCATCGTGGGGGTCTTCTCGAAGCCATCTTTCTGCTCCTCGATGTGGGATACGCGTGCAAACTTACCAACGCGGGAGTTTACATAGTCGCGAATCTCCTTCATCAACTCGTCATACTTGGCCGAGATGTTGTCCTTAAACTCAGACAACGCCTCCTCGACTTTCTCTTTATCGAGCGTCACCAACGCCACGAGCGAACCTTTATCGGCCACAACTATCGACTCGGTTACTAAACGGTGGGAGTTAATGACGCTTTCTATCTCTTCGGGGTAGATGTTCTCACCCGAAGCGCCAACAATCATATTGTTTGCTCGGCCCTTGATTACCAAGTAGCCGCTTTTGTCGAATACACACAAATCCTTGGTGCGGAACCAGCCGTCCTCAGTGAAGGCCTCGGCGGTAGCTTCGGGATTTTTGTAGTAGCCCTCCATAATGCAGGGGGTCTTAACCACGAGCTCGCCCTCGCCAGTCTCGGGGTTCTGGTTGATGAGCTTACCCTCGACGTGGATTGCGGGGTAACCCACAGCTTGCAACTTAGTACGCGAAGGTACTGCGCCAAAGAGCAGTGGGGCGGTCTCGGTCAGGCCGTAGCCAATGGCGTAGGGGAATTTGCCCTCGCGCATAAAGCGTTCGGTCTCCCTATCAACCTTAGCGCCGCCAATGCCAAAGAAACGCACTCGGCCACCAAAAATCTTCCTCAAACGCTTGCCTGCCAAACTATGGAAGAACTTACGCACAAAGGCAACCGAGTAGAGTGTGGCCATAGCTTTGCTCTTGGTGAACTTGGCCTTTACCTGCGAGCGGTAAATCTTCTCCATAATCAGGGGCACGGAGAGGATGATGGTGGGCCTTACACTCTTAAAGGCGGGCATAAGTGCCGATGCCGTAGGTGGACGGTCGAGATAGACCACCTGTGAGCCGTGGCTTAGGGGGAGCAACAGACCCAACGAACACTCATAGGTGTGGGCCAAAGGTAGGATGGAGAGAAAGATATCGTTCTCATCCACATTCTGCATATCGTAGCATAGCTCCACCTGTGTGGCCAGAGCTTTGTGGGTGAGCATCACACCTTTGGGGGTAGAAGTTGTTCCCGAGGTGTAGATGATAGCGGCCAAATCCTCGGGCTTAGGCTCAGAGGCTGCCCCCTTGGTGGTGCAGGTCTGATTGATTACGGCGAGGTTTTTGGTGCGGATGACGATGTTCATCCTCTTGATGGTCTCCTCGGAGAGCTTGGTGTAGAGTTTGTCGCTCACGCACAGGGCCTTAGCCTCGGAGTGGGCGATGATTTTGTCGAGCTCGGGGCCCGAAAAATCGGGCAGGATGGGTACTATAACCATACCGGCGTTTACGGCAGCGAAGTAGCATACGGCCCAGTTGGGCATACTGCTACTCAGGAGCACTACCTTATCGCCAGCATTTAAGCCAGCCTCGACGAGAAGGTCGCTCACATATTTGGTGCGCTCGCCCATTTCGCCGTAGGTCATACTCTCACGCTCAAACATCGACAGTGCTGTGTTCTTAGCGAAGCGCTTAACGCTGTCGGTAAACATTTGTTTGAGAGTTGTAAATTTCATTCTCTGTAAAAATTTAATTATCTTTGGTTGGCGATTTGCTTCTCGCAAACCAGAGAAGGTGATACATATTATATATATAAACTTTCGTTTGGTTCGCAAAAGTATAATCTTTGTCTGAATTAAGAGAATTATTAGCGCAAAAAATGGGATGTTCAAGTACGAATTTTTATCCTCACTAATGTCCTCGGTGGGTTTCGACGCTTGGGGAGTGGTCAGGGCCGTCGAACTCTCCGATGCCAAAGCCCGCTTTGAGGGGTGGTTGGCCGAGGGCAACGCCTTCGGACTCGACTACCTCCATCGTAATGTCGAAAAGAGGTTCGATGCGCGTCTTTTGCTCGAAGGGGCAAAGAGTGTTGTGGTTGGCGCGGTGAGTTACAAAAATGCCCTTTCGCTTGGCTCTGAGGGGTATGTCGAGGGGCGTGTAGCCTCCTATGCCCACTCTGTCGACTACCACTCCTCGCTCAAAGCTATGCTCCGCAAGGTGGCCGAAGGGCTGGGTATTGCCGACCCCAAGGCCGTCAAACTGTGTGTCGATAGCGTACCTCTGGCCGAAAAGAGCCTTGCCCGTTTGGCTGGCATAGGGTGGGTAGGGCGCAACTCGCTGATTGTTAGCCCCCAATTAGGCTCTTTTATGGTGCTTGGCGAGATTATCTTGCGCGAGGAGTTCGACCATTATAGCTCCCCCTACGAGGGTGACGGATGTGTTGGCTGTGGTCGTTGTTTGCTACGATGCCCAACAGGAGCTATTGGCCCTCAGAGGAGCATCAATACGGCCCTCTGTATAGCCAATCGCACCATAGAACAAGCCTCTGCCGAGGGATTCGATACCCACGGCTGGGTGTTTGGTTGCGACGAGTGTCAGAGTTGCTGTCCTCACAATGCCTCTGCACCCCTCTACCGCAACCCCCGATTTGAGCCGCTCTACGACCCACGCAACTACGATAGCGAATTTTGGGCCAAACTCACTCCGACCGAGGCCGAAAGTGCCTTTGGCACCACCCCCCTTATGCGTAAATTCAAAAAATAAGAGTATCTTTGCGGAGCAAGCTCCTGTTTTGTGATGGTGGTGCTCCAAGAGAGTCTAACGTCTAGGTCTAACGTCTAACGACCTAAGGCTAAAAGACTAAACGGGCGCAAGTGTTTGAGCGGCCGCACCAGCACTAAAAGTTTTTGGTGCAGCTTTTTGTAAAAGGCTGCAAAACACTACAACAAGAAAGGTATAAATAAGTAATAATAAAGACGTTAGACATTAGACGTTTGACGTTAGACAAAAAAGAAAATTATGGCATTATTTGATATTTTTAGAAGACGCAAGGCGGAGACGGTTGCTCCCCAGAGTGAGGGGCAGGCTACGGAGGTTACGCCCACAAATGGCGATAACGCCGCAGAGGTCGCTTCCGCAGAGGAGGCCTTGCCCTCACAGCAGGAGGAGATAAACGAGGGTCTCAGGAAGACCAAGGAGGGATTCTTTGGTAGGCTTGCAAGGGCTGTGGCGGGTCGCTCTCAGGTGGATGAGAGTTTTCTGGATGAGTTGGAGGAGGTCTTGATAACCTCCGACGTGGGCGTAGAGACCACCGTAAAGATTATCCACAACATTGAGGCTCGTGTGGCGAGGGATAAGTATATGAACACCGCCGAGCTGAACGATATCCTCCGCGACGAGATTTCGCAGCTGCTGCAAGAGTGCGAGCAGAAGAGCGAGAACTTCGGCTTGTCGATTACCGAGGGCACACCCTATGTGGTTATGGTTGTGGGAGTTAATGGTGCCGGCAAGACCACCACTATTGGCAAACTCGCAGCCCAACTCGTTAGGGCCGGCAAGAAGGTCTATATTGGTGCTGCCGACACGTTCCGCGCTGCGGCTATCGATCAGTTGCAGGTGTGGGCCGATAGGGCAGGGGCTACGATGATACGTCAGGAGATGGGTTCCGACCCCGCCTCGGTAGCTTTCGACACGCTCAAATCGGCTGTGGCCAATGGTGCCGACGTGGTGCTGATTGATACGGCAGGCAGGCTTCACAACAAGGTGGGTCTTATGAACGAGCTCTCGAAGATTCGCAATGTTATGGGCAAAATCATACCCGACGCACCCCACGAGGTGATGTTGGTGCTCGACGGCTCAACGGGTCAGAATGCCTTTGAGCAGGCGCGTCAGTTTACGGCTGCCACAAAGGTTAATTCGTTGGCCATAACAAAGTTGGATGGTACGGCTAAGGGCGGTGTGGTCATTGGTATCAGCGACCAGTTCTCCATCCCCGTACACTACATCGGCATTGGTGAGGGAATCGACCAATTGAAGATTTTTGACCGTAGGGAGTATGTCAATGCTCTGTTTGGCGACAAGAAGTAGTAGAAGGCAAGAGTATGGGAAAGAGAGAGAAGATAAACGTCATTACGTTGGGTTGCTCAAAGAATCTGGTCGATAGCGAACACCTTATGGCGCAGCTCGATGAGGCTGGATACGAGATAGTTACCGACTCCAATAGCACCGACGCAAAGATTGTGGTTGTAAATACCTGTGGCTTCATTGGTGACGCCAAGGAAGAGGCCATACAGACCATCTTGGAGTGTGCCGAGGCCAAAGCCGAGGGCCGCATCGAAAAACTCTTTGTTATGGGTTGCCTTAGCGAGAGGTATGCCGACGAGTTGAGGGAGGAGATTCCTGAGGTGGACGACTACTTTGGTGCGCGTAGCCTCAGGGAGGTGGTGGAGGCTTTGCAGGCCGACTACCGTCCCGAACTCGAAACCGACCGTCTGCTGACTACCCCCGACCACTATGCCTACTTGAAAATTGGCGAGGGTTGCAACTGGCACTGCGCCTACTGCGCCATCCCTATCATCAGGGGTAACCACCGCAGTGTGCCTATGGAGAAGGTGTTGGAGGAGGCCGAAGGTCTTGTGGCAGTGGGTGTTAAGGAGATTATAGTAATTGCCCAAGATACGACCTACTACGGCAAAGACCTCTATGGCGAGCGCAAGTTGGCCGAACTTTTGCGTCGCCTGTGCGCTATTGAGGGGGTGGAGTGGGTGCGACTCCACTATGCCTACCCAACCGACTTTCCACAAGATGTGGTGGAGGTGCTCAGGGACGAGCCCAAGATGTGTAAGTATCTCGACATACCTCTGCAACACATTGCCGACAGACAACTCTCGGCAATGCGCCGCCGCATTAGCAAGGGTCAGACTGAGGAACTTATCGAACGACTCCGACGCGAGATTCCCGACATCGCTCTGCGAACAACTATGTTGGTTGGCTTCCCCGGCGAGAGCGACGAGGATTTCGAGGAGTTGTGTGAGTTTGTGCAGCGTGTCAGGTTTGAGCGTCTGGGCGCATTTGCCTACTCCGAGGAGGAGGGTACACCCTCGGCTCTTACTATGGAAGATGATGTGCCACAGGAGGTTAAGGAGGCAAGGGTGGAGCGCCTAATGAAGATTCAGAGGCGCATATCTTTGGCTCTCAATGCCGAGCGTGTGGGTCGCACAATGAGGGTTATTATCGACTCGCGCGAGGGCGACTACTGGATTGGCCGCTCGCAGTACGATAGCCCCGAGGTGGATGAAGAGATACTCATCACTAGCCCCAAAGAGTTGGCTCTTGGTCAGATGGTCAATGTGAGGATTACCGACTGCGAGGAGTATGACCTCTACGGCGAGGTGGTGGAGTTGTAGAGTGGTTTCCTTGGTGGCAGAATCAAGTAGATGAGGCTGCCTAAATGAAATCCACATTTTGTATTCCACAAAAATAGTTTTATATTTGTAGTTGGTAAGAGCCTCTTGGTGCGCTTAGGGCGCATCGGAGGGTTTGCCACAGATGTTGCAAAGTGCAGAAATAGACCACAATGGCAAAGCAAGAGATAGTGAAATCGTTGGCCGAGAAGGTGCAGAGAGTGATTGAGGAGAACAATCGCTTGGAGCGCCAACAGGCTGAGATGAGCGCCGACATCCAGAGGTTGCGTACCGAAAATCGCACCCTGAAAGAGCGTCTTGACGCTGCCCAGAAGAGGGCTTCGCTTGTTGAGCTTGGCGAGGGTCTGGTGGGCGGAGGAGCTGCCGACAGCGCCGCACGCAAGAGAGCAAGGGCACAAATCAATCGTCTTATGCGGGAGATTGACCGTTGCATTGCTCTGATGAACAATTAGGAGAAGAGAACCGAGAGAAGATTTTTTTTAGAGCTTAGATTCAACTAAACGACACAAGGGATGGCCGATATGCTGAACATACATTTGACCATTGGTGGGCAGAAATACCCCTTTACGGTAAAGCGTTCCGACGAGGAGCTCTATCGTAAGGCTGAGCGTGAGACCAATGAGATGATTTCGCAGATTAAGGCTGCTTTCCAGTTGGACGACAAAGGTGTGTTGGCGTATGCGGCTGTGCTGTTGGCTTTGGATAAGTTGGAGCAGGCCACCTCGCGCAACATCGACGACGATATGGCCGAACTGACACGAATCAATCGTCTGCTCGAATCACACTTGGCAAAACTCAAATAGTAAGAAGCATAGGCAAACACTAAGGGGTGTAACACCCGGTTGGAGGCGCACCAATCAACCCAAACGCACACGTTCTAAGATATATACCGATTTGGAATAAAGACTTTTATGCCCGCATAGATTCCAGCTAAGATTTGCGAAACTCAACACTTAAAAAATTGAGAGTTACTCGTGGTGTCAAAAACAGGCTTAGGTAACCCTTCTTTGCAAAGGGGAGTACCCGCGTGGTGCCGTTAGACGTTTGCGATACTTATTTATCACGGAGCTCTCACCTATGACGATTCTGGTAGTTTCGTCAAACAATTCTTGGAATCGATGCGGGTTTTTATATTGCACAAGAGATAGATTAGAGACAGAATAATTAACTTAGTATAAACCATTTAACCAATAAAGTAAAAACACGAAAAAATGACACTGATAGTATTAGCATCGGTAATATCGGCAGTGGTCGCCATAGTAGTCTATATTTTGGTGACAAACGCTATTACCAAAAGTACCGTTAAGAGCCGTCGCGAGGCACTCCTTAGGGAGGCCGAGGCTCAGGGTGAGATGATTCGCAAAGAGAAAGAGTTGCAGGCTAAGGAGAAATTCTTGGAACTCAAACGCGAGTACGACCGCACTGTAAATGAGCGCAACCAGAAACTCAACCAGCGCGAGCAGGGCATCAAGCAGGCCGAGAATAGCCTCAGCCAGCAGCGCTCCGAGCTGGATAAACGCAACAACGAGCTTGAACGTCAGAGAGAGAGCCTTACCGCTCAGCTCGCATCGTTGGAGCGTCGCAAGGAGGAGGTTGAGCGCATCATCCGCGAGCAGAACGTGAAGCTCGAACAGATTGGTGGTATGAGCGCCGAGGAGGCCAAGACCGTACTTATGGAGAATATGAAGGCTGAGGCCGAGCAGGAGGCCCAGACCTACATTAGCGACACCATCGAGGAGGCCAAACTCACTGCTAATAAGGAGGCTAAACGTATTGTGGTTCAGACCATCCAGAGGGTGGCTACCGAGACCGCCATTGAGAACTCCGTTACCGTATTCCACATCGACAATGAGGATATTAAGGGTCGCATCATTGGTCGTGAGGGTCGCAATATCCGCGCTTTGGAGGCAGCTACGGGCGTTGAGATTATCGTTGACGATACCCCCGATGCAATCATCCTCTCGGGCTTCGACCCCGTGCGTAGGGAGATTGCTCGCTTGGCACTCCACCAGCTTGTGACCGATGGTCGCATCCACCCCGCACGCATCGAGGAGGTTGTGGCTAAGGTGAAACGCCAGATTGAGGACGAGATTGCCGAGGTGGGCAAACGCACCACCATCGACCTCGGTATCCACAATATGCACCCCGAGCTGGTAAGGCTCATTGGTAAGATGAAGTACCGCTCTTCGTATGGCCAGAACCTCTTGCAGCACGCACGCGAGACAGCCAACCTCTGTGGTATTATGGCTGCCGAGTTGGGCCTGAATGTGAAGAATGCACGCAGGGCAGGTCTTTTGCACGATATTGGCAAGGTGCCCGACGACGAGCCCGAGTTGCCACACGCAATCATCGGTATGAAACTCTGCGAGAAGTACAAGGAGAAAGCCGAGGTATGCAATGCTGTGGGCTCCCACCACGAGGAGATGGAGATGTCGTCGCTGATTGCCCCCATCGTGCAGGTGTGCGACGCAATCTCGGGCGCACGTCCCGGTGCTCGTAGCGAGATTGTTGAGAGCTACATCAAGCGTCTGAAAGAGATGGAGGAGATTGCACTCTCCTATCCCGGCGTGATGAAGACCTACGCTATTCAGGCAGGTAGGGAGCTGAGGGTTATTGTTGGTGCCGACAAGATCTCCGACGCCGACAGCGAGCAGCTCAGCCACGATATAGCCAAGAAGATTCAAGACGAGATGACCTATCCCGGTCAGGTTAAGATTACGGTTATTCGTGAGACGCGTGCGGTAGCTTACGCTAAATAGTTTGTCGAGCGCGCCTTGCGGGCGATTTTCGCACCAAACCTCAGAGAGCGAGTTCCTCAC
>JAGBVY010000053.1 GCA_017630115.1 Tidjanibacter sp.
CGGTAGAAGGCGTTACTCTCCTCTGCGGTCGAGAAACCTGCATACTGGCGGATGGTCCAAGGACGCATAACATACATTGTACTATAAGGACCACGCAAGAAGGGAGCTACACCTGCTGCATAGTTAAGGTGCTCCATACCCTCCAAGTCCTCAGCGCTGTAAAGACCTTTAACGGGAATCTGCTCTGCGGTCATCCACTCTTTCTTCTCCTCAACAGCGCACTTGCTCTGGCCGCAACCCTCGGCTACGCCAGCAAATTTCATATCTGTAAATTGTGCTCTCATAATTCTTCCTCCTGATGATTAAATACCCAACTCTTTGAGGTAACCTTTGAGCGTTTCGAGAACATTGTCCCTTACGCTGATGAAGTGGGTGATGCCCTGTGCCTTCAACTCCTCGGCGCAAGCAGGAGCGCCTGCTACAACCACGATTGCATCCTCACCAATGAGTTTTGCAACCTCAGGTGCGAGGGTTGCGTAGTCGTCGTCCGACGAGCATACAACAACGATGTCGGCCTTAGCCTCTTTGGCTGCCTTCACACCCTCCTCTACCGAAGCAAAGAAGGTGTTGTCCTGAACTTTAATACCAGCGCAAGCAAAGAAGTTGCAGCTGAACTGAGCCCTTGCACGAGCCATAGCCAAGCTACCACAAGTGAGCATAAATGCCTTAGGAGCCTTGCCGCTTGCATCTACTGCCAAGCGCATAGCCTCAAACTGCTCGCCACCACGGTAGGGTACGAGTGCGTTCTCGCCGGCCTCGCAGGTGCAACCACACTCTGCCTTCTTAGCCTCCAAAACCTCACCGAAGTTGGGGAACTGGTTGGTACCAAGCAGGGTGATGCGGCGGGTAGCCACCTCTTTATTCTTCTTCTCAGCCGAAGCTTTAACCTTAGCGCTGATGGTGCCTGCATTGAAAGCAGCGATGTAACCACCCTCGTTCTCAACCTCAACAAAGAGCTTCCAAGCCTCCTCGGCAATCGAAGCGGTGAGGTTCTCGATGTAGTACGAACCACCTGCGGGGTCAACCACATTGTCGAAGTGGGCCTCGTTCTTCAACAGAAGCTGTACGTTGCGAGCAATACGCTCCGAGAACTCGTCGTTCTTGGTAGTAGCAGCGTTGAAGGGCAATACCTCCAACGAATGAACGCCACCAATAGCAGCACTCATAGCCTCGGTAGTGCCACGAAGCATATTTACATACGAGTCATAGACGGTCTGGTTCCACATCGAAGTAACAGCGTGGAGGTAGAGTTTCTCAGCGCACTTGCACTCAGGCTCGTAGGCGTTCATAATGTTGGCCCACAACATACGAGCAGCGCGGAGTTTTGCAATCTCCATAAAGTAGTTGGAGGTGATGGAGGTGGTGAAGCGGATGCTCAAAGCAGCCTCGGTAGCGCTCAAACCCCTCTTCATAAGCTCAACGAGCATCTCGTGGCCGGCAGCCATCATATAGCCAAGCTCCTCAACGATGGTCGAGCCGCTGTTGCCAAAGATAGAGCCATCAACACCTGCAAAGCGAACGTGCTTGAACTCTTTGCCATAGCGCTGGATGTAGCCAGCAATCTTGTCGAAGCACTCCTCGCCACGCTCTTTGCCGCAGCAGAACTTGCCGTAGCGAGTAAGGCCCCACATAATGGGGTCGAAATCGAAGGCGATGCGTACTGCCTCTTTATCGAAGCCGGCTGCCCACTCCATAACAGGCTCCACGATAGTGGTGTTGGAGGTGCAGATGTAGAATACGATTTCGTTCTTGGTGGGGTCGATACCGGCAGTAAGAGCCGATACAAACTCCTTATCGACCTCTTTGCAAATCTCGAAAGCAACGCTGCTCACGCCACTCTCAAATGCCTGCAAAGCCTTCTTGTTGGCCTCTGCGGGGCACTCTACATAGATGGTCTGGAATACTTTCCACTTGTTGCAGTTCTTAACACCACGAACATAGGGGAACTCACCTGCCGAAGCACCGAGGAATTTGACTGCCTGCAAATCCTCTGCACGGTAGTAGGGGCGGACATTGAAGCCCTCTGCTGTGCGCCATACCAGCTTCTTCTGATAGTCGGCACCTTTGAGGTCGGTCATAATGACAGCCTCCCAAGCCTCTGTCGAGACTGCGGGAAATTCGTCGAACAACCTTTCGTACTTGTTGTTTGCCATAACTTTTTTAATGATGTGAAAAATTTATAGTTAGTTGATTGTTTTGGTTCTATTCTAAGCTACTCCGAAGGTCATACAACTGTCGGCTTGACACATACGGGCGTGCAAATATACTAATTTATAAATAAAGAATCTCCTTTTTTTGAAGAATGTTTCATACTTTTGTGAAAACTTTACTCCGCCAATGGGTCGATTATTTTCAAAACAAGAGCTTCGAGGCATCGCTTTGCTACTTCCGATTGTGGTATTTTTGGGGTGGCTATTGGGCGATATGTATCTGTCGAAAAGGGCCATAAACCCCTCCAAACAGCCCTCCGTAGCAGCCACCAATACCGACACCACTGCACTCCAACTACGCCCTTTCGACCCCAATACGGTCACCTACGAGGAGCTACGCTCGATGGGTATCGACAAATATGTGGCACGCGGCATTGTCAAGCGTCGCCAGAGCGGTGCGACCTACTCCATAGCTGAGGATGTGGCCATAGTCTATGGCCTGAGCGACTCGGCCTACAACCGCCTCCGCCCCTACATCCAAATCGCTCCCGAATACCAACTCAAACCACGCACTTTCGACCACCCACACCACTCCAACACACCCAAACGAGCCTTCCGCAACATCCCCTTCGACCCCAACACACTCACTGCCGAGGGGTTCTATGAGTTGGGCTGTTTTACAGCTCGTCAGGCCGAGGCTATGGTGGAATACCGCGAGCGTTTAGGCGGCTTTCGTTCACTACTGGAAGTGGCTGATTGTTACCTAATTGACAGCGCCCTTTTTGCCCAAATGAAGCCCTACATAACGCTCCAACCGACCTCTCGCAACACCACCTCCCAGAGGGCCTCAAAAGCCTTCCGCAACATCCCCTTCGACCCCAACACACTCACTGCAGAGGGGTTCTACGAGTTGGGGTGCTTTACGGCTCGTCAGGCCGAGGCTCTGGTGGAGTACCGCGAGCGCCGAGGTGGTTTCCGCTCCGAGCTCGAATGGCGCGACTGCTACCTCATCGACAGCCTGCTGTGGGAGCAGACCAAAGAGTACCTTAGGCTCTCGCCTGTGCCACGCCGACGCATCGACCTCAATAGCGCCGACTCTCTCACCCTCGTGGGCATTGAGGGCATAGGCCCTCGCACCGCAAGCGAGATACTTCTCTACCGCCAAAGGCTCGGAGGCTACTACTCTGTGGCTCAATTACTGGACCTCAGAGTGGTAACAAAAGAGAATTATGAGCTGTTTGCAGAAGAATTTTGGTGTGATAGTTGCAAAATTAGAAAAATTGATATTAACTTTGCACCCCCAAAGGAGTTGGCGGCACATCCGTATATAACAACCCCGAGGTTACGCAAAATACTCAAAACACGACAAACGAAAGGAGGCTGGAAAGGGCTGGAAGAGTTCGAGAATGACGACATATTCGAAGAAGAGGTGAGAGCAAAACTCGCCCCCTACTTCCAGTTTACCTCTGTCGTAATAGAGTAACTATCATATATTTCCCCACATCCCACGGGCGAGGGAGGGGCCTACCGAAAGAGTTTCGGTGGCGCACCGAAGAGCCCACCATAAAAAGATTATATAAGAACTAAAAAAAGATACAACTATGATTATTATGCCTGTAAAAGAGGGCGAGAACATCGAGCGCGCCCTGAAGAAATTCAAACGTAAATATGAGCGTACCGGCGTTCTGAAAGAGCTCCGCGCACGTCAGTACTTCATCAAACCCAGCTGGGCAAAACGCGAGAAGATGCAGCACGCAGTATATGTAGAGCAGCTTCACCGTCAGGAGGAGGAGTAGTTTACGTTCTCAACCAACAAAAAGCCACCGAGTTTCGGTGGCTTTTTTGCAACGCGACGCGCTGCTATTCTCTTGTGACCTGGAAGAGGCACATAAAAAATACGCCGATAATTCCTCCGATCACGATCCCAAAGAGAAATTCCATTCAGATCATCCTTTTTTTCTTTAGTATGCAGAAA
>JAGBVY010000054.1 GCA_017630115.1 Tidjanibacter sp.
GAAGGAGGTTTTGTACCTAGACGAGATGATGATGGTGATATCATTGTAAATGTACAAGGCTTTACTTTTTTTGTTTTTGTGCATAATGATAATTATGTTCGAGTTTGGTTACCTAAATTATGGTCACTAGATAGCGAACAAGAGTTTGCAAAGGCTCATTTTGTTGCTAATCGACTAAACAAAGAATATAGAGTAGGTAAGATTTATATCGATGAAAATGATACCTATGGCTTGGCAGAATTTTTCATTGATAAAAACGATGCTCAGTTAAAAACTATTTTATTGAGGATGTTTGATATCTTACTTAATATGCGAATGGAGTTTTCAATACATATGAGATCGGAATAATGTCTTACAAATATGGAGGAAAATAAAATTTTTATAAGCTATGCTAGGCAGGATTATTATGACGAAAATGGCTTGGTAATCCCTGACAACATAGTAATGAGCATAGAGCAAGTTCTTGAAAAGAATAACTATAAATATTGGATTGATAGAAATATAAATGGAGGAAGTAATTGGATAGAAGATATTATTACAGCGATAAAACAGTGTAAAATTTTTATTCTAGTACTAACTGAGAATGTATGTAATTCCCACTTCGTAATACGTGAGTTGGATAAAGCCTTAGAGTTAAACAAAAAAATTATTCCAATTAAGGCAGTATCCGAGATTCCTGAAAAAATAGGTTTTTTAGTAACATCACACATAGAATATATTGACTATATTGGTTCTTCTTCAAAGTCCTCCGCTATAACCAAACTTGTAAACTCAATAAACTTAATTTTTGATGATAGTTTAAAGAAATTAGAAGATTTATTGGAAGCATCAAAAAAAGAACGTAATGAATTAGATCAACAGATTGATAAGTATCGCAAATTTCAGGAAAGACTACAAAGTGAGATTGAAGTCAAGAAGAAAGATCAGGTTCAACTTGAAAATGAAATATCGCTACGCGAAGAAAGTTTAGAATTAATTAAGAAAAAGGAGAAAGAAACGGAAGATAAAAAGGATACTATTGTGTTAGAGATTGACAAATTACAGAAACAGATTGATAGTCTTCTAACATCTAAAGCCAATAACATCAATACAAATAGTGAAAATACAGATTTAACTTCAGTTGACACTCCTCCTACAATTAGCGATAGCGATGTTGGTGATTTCAAAGATAGCACAACTTCGTCAAAACCTGTAATTAATCGAGAAAGAAATCCCGAACCTGAAGAAATTACCGTAGAACAAGCACCTAATGCTTTAGAGGAAAATACGGAGACTCCAAAGCCTGATTTTAGCAAAGGTGCTCAAACTATTATGATGGGCTATTTTAAAGAAATTGCAAAAGAATAAAATGACTAATTTGAGTTTAAAATAAGTTATCTATCCGTACATAAAAAGTGGATTTATCTTTTTTTAAAGAAACGGTGCCTTTTCTGAATAAAAATCTTTTAACCACTTAATAAACTCGACTATCTTTAAGTAGTCTTCCATAAATGTTCGATGGATGAACACATCTTGGCACGAAAGCGACTGTCATTTGGCAGTCGCTTTTTTGCGTCCAAAGGGACTCGCTCTGCTGACCGCAGTTCAAGTCCTGGGTTGCACATCTCTAACCACATTTGCAATCTGACAAATATTTTATTACCTTTGTAATGAAGTATATAACAGCTGGTAAAAATTACCATTATGACAACAGGAGACATCTTCTCATTAGCAATAGCGCTTACAGCAGTCATTGCAGCGACAATCCTCTTAATTCTTCATGAACGCAAAAAGCGAGAGATTATCAGCACAGTTACTTCACTCTCACGTGGAGAAAGTTCGGAACGAGACCTCATATATCGTCTCGTAAAATCAGGCATACCCTCATCAACTATCTTTCATGACTTATATATTCCAACCAAGCGAGGACATACACAAATAGACCTCGTCGTTCCGACCAATGTAGGCATCTTCGTTATCGAAGTGAAAGATTATAGTGGATGGATATTTGGCAACGGTAACCATGATAGGTGGACACAAGTATTAGCCTATGGTCGAGAAAAGCATCAATTCTACAATCCCATAAAGCAAAATGCAGGACACATTGAGGCATTACGAAACACATCAGAGCAGCTGCATAATGTACCAATATACTCTATAATAGTATTTTACGGATCTAGCATACTTAAACAGATATCTAACATTCCATCCAATTGCCAACTTGTATATCCCCGATCTGCAGCAAAGCTTATTAGGAACATCATATCAAGCGCATCACCAGCGCCATATACAAATAAGTGGGAGGTTATGGATATATTAAAGTCTGGGGTTGAGAATGGTAATAATGAAGCGATTAGAAATGCACATTTACTCAAAGTGCAGCGAGCAAGCAATGGCAAATTTAATTCTACATATTCCTACTCATATTTCCATTTCACACGCTTTTTTAGACATCGCAGACGACGCTTTAGATTCTAAAAAGTAGACTTTTTATTTGGATGTGTGGGCGGAAATTCGTAACTTTGAATCAGTTATTAACTCATAAAACTTTGTGCGTATGAAGAAGTATTTGGCAGAAATGATCGGTACTATGGTCTTGGTACTGATGGGTTGTGGCACAGCCGTGAGTCTTGCATGCGGCGTGGACACAGCATCCGTAGTGGGTACTGCTGCTGCATTCGGCTTGGCAGTTGTGGCTATGGCATACACCATTGGCGGCATAAGCGGTTGCCACATCAACCCCGCAATCACCCTTGCTTGCCTTATCAGCGGCCGCATTAGCGCTAAGGATGCCTTCATGTACATGATTTTCCAGGTAATCGGTGCATTCATCGGCTCTGCAATCCTAGCAGCATTGGTTGCAGACCTCACTCCTCTTGGCACAGCAACAGGCGCTAACGTATGCGCGGGTGGCGTGGCTAACGGCTTGATTGCCGAGGTAGTCCTGACATTCATCTTCGTGCTCGTGGTGCTCGGCACAACTGACGAGAAGAGGGGCGCGGGCAACTTCGCAGGCTTGGCTATCGGCCTATCGCTCATCCTCATCCACTTGGTGGGCATCCACTACACAGGCACCTCTGTAAACCCTGCACGCAGTATCGCTCCCGCGGTATTTGAGGGTGGCGCAGCCTTGGAGCAGTTGTGGGTATTCATCGTAGGTCCTTTCGCAGGTGCTGCATTGAGCGCGGTGGTTTGGAAGGTTATTGGCAAATAACAAACCTATCCCGCAATAAACAATATAGCCTGCCGTGTGGCAGGCTATATTTATTTTTATATGTCGCTGTTACTTACGGACATAGTTGGTTCTGATGTAGTCCATCGCCTTGAAGCGCGTGGGCTGCTTCTCGCCATCGAGGTCTACCACATCGGTGTGCACTTGCAGGCGCTCGCCACGGATGACGAAGTCGTTGATAAACTGCATGATAAGGTCGCAACTATAGATTAATGGCGTGCCTGCAATACGGTGGTCGGCATACTCCACGGAGTAGAACCAATAGGGCGAGTCGAGCCTCTCGAGTTGCTTGACGATGTACGCCGAGCCGAAGAAGCCCACGCCAAACATCGCGGCATGGCCATAAGGGACATTCCTGTCCGACGTGCCATGGAAGAGCATCATGGGGGCGGGCTCAGACTTGAACCTGGGCTTGCCATCAACGGAGAAGATGGCACCCGCGCACGACACCACGCCAGCATAGCGGAAGCCTTCGGGGAGCACCTTGGCACGCTCGGCACCGTTGCATCTCATCCACTCGGCCTGCACCGCCGTGATGGCACCCGCACTCGAGCCGCTAATCACGATTTTCGAGCTGTCAACACCCCACTTCTCGGCATTGGCAATGACATAGTTCGTCGCGGCGTACATATCCTCAACCGCAACATTCACAGCATTTTGGAAGGCATCAATCATATAGGCAACACCGCCATTGGGGTTTAAGCCCTTAAGGCCCAGGCGATAGTCTATCGACACCACAACAACACCCTCGCGGGCAAGGTGGTCAAAAAATATCGAGTAGTACTCATGGTTGCGCACGCCCTGCACAAAGCCGCCACCAAAGGCAAAGATGACACATGGGCGCGGAGCCTCCGCCACCTCATCGAGCGCATACTTATCCAGGTATAACTCCTGGCCATCGTGCGTAGCATAGCAGAGTGTTTCGCACACGACATCTTGTGCCGAGAGCACGAAGCAACTCTGCACCATAACCACAAACAAAAGTATTATCTTTTTCATATAAAGGTACTTAATATCATTATTTACTCCATTCGCCAATCTCCATATTCTTAATCTCGCCCGCCTCGATGTCGAACCTCACAGCCGTACGCACGCGGTGTATGCCATAGATGCCCGCACCGCCAGGGTTTATATGCAGCAGTTCGTAGACAGGGTCGTAGATGACCTTGAGGATATGCGAGTGTCCGGATATAAAGATTTTGGGGCGTGCGCCGTGGATAAGTTGCAGGGCCTTGGGCGAGTAGTTGCGCGGATAGCCACCGATGTGCATCATGAGCACCTTGCAGCCATCGACCTCGAAGCAGTTGCTTTCGTGGTATATGCGTCGCATAACGCCACCGTCGATATTGCCATAGACGGCACGCAGGGGCTTGAATGCCGCAATCTCATCTGCCGTCTCCAACGACCCGAAATCGCCCGCATGCCACACCTCGTCACAGGGTGCGAGGAAGTTCTTGAGCACATCATCAAATGTGCCATGCGTATCTGATATTACTCCAATCTTCATGCCGTAACTCGATTAAAAAAGCGTGCCACCAACTCTATGGCGCGTAGACAAAGGTAGTAAAAAAACTCGCTGCGTGTGACCCTCGGAGATAATAAAGTGTCGAAAATAGGTCAAATTGGCCGAATTTTACTACCTTTGTTCAGTTTTATTCAACTAATCCGAACATGGCAAACATAACAAAACGCATAGGTTACATCGATGCGCTGAGAGGCTTCACCATGATATTGGTCGTCTTCAGCCACATCTACCTTCCGAATGTAACCCCACTAAACCAGTTTCTCGTGAACTTCCGCATGCCGCTGTTCTTCTTCATCAGTGGCTTTATCTCGTTCCGCATGGAGCAGTCGTGGAGTGGCCGCGAGACCCTCTCACGCCTCGGCAGCAAGGTGCGCACGATGATTATCCCCGCGCTTGTCATCGGACTTACGTACACCATAATGAATGGCGGCGTAGAGATTAGCTACTTCTTCACCCACGATAGGAAGATGGGCTACTGGTTTACCTTCGCGCTGTTCAACATGCTGATTATCTACTATGTAGCCCGCTGGATACACGCACGCCGCGGCAAGACCTCGCTAAAGGTCTTCACCAAGCGCCTCTACATCCTCGGCATCATCTTCTACATTGCACTCTCGGACCTCTCGATGCTGGGCGACGCAGGCAACATCCTAACCCTCGGACTCACGTTCAAATACTTCCACTTCTTCGCCTTCGGTGCCGTGTGCAGCTGCAACCGCGAGTGGTTTGAGAACATATTCAAGAGCAGCACAAAGATGACGATTGTGGTTGTGGGACTATTCGTTCTATCGTGGTTCGTAATATCACTTCGAGGCAATACCGAGATTATTACGGCACACATAAGCCCCAGAGTGTTCGAACTCGCAAGAGCGCTCCTCAAGGTCTATATCGGCTACTTCGGCATCATCACCGTCTATGGCTTCTTCCGCCGCTTTGGCGAGTTCTTCTCGGAGAACAAGTACATCGGCAAGCCTCTGCAGTTCGTGGGTCGCAATACGCTCGATGTCTACCTGCTCCACTACTTCGTATTGCTCGGCATGCCCGTCATGCTCCGCCCCTATATCGTGGATACCACAAACCTCCTTATGCCACTTGTCGTGGGCATGGCTGTTGCCATCTCCATCGTGGCGGTGTCGCTGCTCATTTCGCGTATCCTGCGCCTCAGTGACTATGTGGCATACTACCTCCTCGGCGCACGCGACGTGAAGCTCGGGGCCGATAAAAGTGAAACAAAATAAAACACATACCACTATGAAGCGAGTTATGCTAACCATCGTCGCTATGCTCCTTGCGGGAGTTGCGACACTCAGCGCACAGCAGAACCTTTGGCAGAAGGATGCCAATGTATCACCCGAAATCCACGCCGACAATAGCGTCACCATACGCCTCTATGCGCCCAATGCTGAGAGCGTTACGCTCGTGGGCGACTTTGTGGACAACGCCTCTATGCAGCGCAATGCCGAGGGCGTGTGGGAGTACACATCGGAGCCTCTGGCTTCGGAGTTGTACTGCTACTGGTTCAATGTCGACGGCATCGACCATGTCAACGACCCCATGAATAGCTACGTTATGCGCGATGTGGGCTCGCAGATGAACTACTTCATCATCCCTGGTGAGCGTGGCGACCTCTACGCCGCACAGGATGTACCCCACGGCACAATGGCAAAGGTGTGGGCCGAGGTTAGCGATGGCCGCGAGCGCCGCATGACCATCTACACCCCCGCGGGCTACGAAGAGGGCAAGGGTCGCTACCCCGTTCTCTACCTCTTGCACGGCATGGGTGGCGACGAGGATGCATGGTCGGCGACAGGTCGCGTGGCAGAGATTATGGATAATCTTATCGCCTCTGGCAAGGCCGAGGCTATGATTGTCGTCATGACAAACGGCTGCACCAAGCATGTCGCAGCCCCAGGCTACTCACACGAGGGCATGTGGCGTCCCTATATGAGTGGCTCTATGGATGGCTCGTTCGAGGCTATGTTCCCCTCGATTGTGGAGTGGGTCGATGACCACTACCGCACCAAGGCGAAGAAGGCACATCGTGCCATTGCAGGCCTCTCGATGGGCGGCTTCCACTCTATGCAGATATCGAAGGAGTACCCCGCTATGTTTGGGTATGTTGGTCTTTTCTCTGCTGCTATTTTTCGTGGCAAGGAGGGCATCGAGACCTATGCCAACACCGAGGCGAAGCTCGAGCGTCAGTTCGCAGAGGGTGTCGAGCTCTATTGGATAGGCATCGGCAAGGAGGACTTCCTCTACGATGAGAATGTGCGCTACCGCGAGTTGCTCGATAGCGAGGGCTACCCCTACACCTACCGCGAGAGCGAGGGAGGACATATTTGGCGCAACTGGCGCATCTACCTCGGCGAGTATGCGCAGCTACTCTTCAAGTAATCCCCCGCTACTATGAAACGCGATATAACACTTCTGTTGGTTGCTCTTGCCACACTCCTCTTGCACTCGTGCATGGGCGCAGCAACTGCAACCAACGAGAACTCCGAAGGCGACATAACCGAGGTGGCAAGCCCCGCAAGCGAAAATAGGGAGGTGAATAACTCCGCCACCACTGCGGTTATCCCTGCTGGCGAGTGGTTGGAGATGCCCGCCGTGGCCCCCGAGGGCAAGTATCCCGATGCGGTCATGGTGACCGTTATGGATGGCGACGAGCGCAACTACACGCTCCTCTACGATAGGAGCACCTACACACCCATGTGGGTTGCCTACCCCCTCGAGAGCAAGCATATGGGCTCGTGCCCACGCCCCAGCAACTGGGAGTGGAACCCCTACATCAGCATCTCGAATCAGGTGAACCTCTGCCGCCGCAGCTATACCGATTCGGAAATCTACTCGCGCGGACACCTTATCCCTAACGCCTCACGCAACGGTAATGTCAGCATGCAGGAGCAGACCTTCTATGTCACCAACTCCGTGCCCCAGGTGCAGGATGGCTTCAATGGTGGCATCTGGCAGCGCCTCGAGGCGGCATTGCAAAAGGTCGGCGAGGAGGAACTGATATATATCGTTACGGGCGTGGCGTTCAACAAGGAGGGCGAGAATAGAGCTATCGAATATACCTCGGCGAGGGACGACGACAAGCGCGTTCCCATCCCCAACTACTTCTATAAGGTTGTGCTTAAGGCAAATACCAATGGTGCTGGCGAGGTTACGGATGCCATAACTGTAGGCTTCTGGTTTGAGAATATGTCATACTCTGGTGGCTACGACAAGCACACCGTGACTGTCGATCAGATTGAGGCATGGACAGGCTTCGACTTCTTCGTGAACTTGCCCGACGCGATAGAGACCAAGGCCGAGCAAATTAGCTCGTGGAATAGATTTAGAAGCTGGTAGGGCAAACACCTCAACCCGATTTGGAGGAAGAAGGCTGTGAACCTTCTTCAGCGCGATATTTCAAGTCAGAAGAGGCCGAGTGCAACACTCGGCAAAAATGGCAGCGATGGATAGTACTAAGGCGTACATTCCATTGCTGCCATTTTTTGTTAGGGGCCGCAATCGACCTCTTATCACTTGAAATGGGGGGTGATGGATAGGAATATCTCAAAGTTTATACCCGGCATAGGGCATGAGAGAACGGAGAGATACTCCTCATCGAAGAGGTTATTCACCGCGCCCTTAATAGACAAATCCGCCCACTTAAAGGTAAATCCCTTCTCGAGGGAGATATTTGACATGAAGTAGGGAGGGAGCTTGCCGGTTAGGGTGTAGTCGTTGGAAGACATGGTGTATCGCTCGGAGTAGTAGCACCACTTATAGAGGAAACTCCATGAGCGCCATGTGAGGCGGCCGGTTACGGTGGATGATAGCTCGGGGATATAGGGGAGCTGCTTGCCTACCGACTGGTCGGCGGGGGTGCGCGGCTCGCCCACATTTATTGAGGGTGTCCACGAGAATGTGCCATTCAGGCCGAGCTGCCACTCCTTTGCGAGGGCTACATTGAGGTCGCCCTTGAGCTCTATGCCATAGGCGTGTACATCCTTGATATTCTCGGGCGAGAAGAA
>JAGBVY010000055.1 GCA_017630115.1 Tidjanibacter sp.
CCACGCCCCCCAGACGTGTACTCTAACCGGGCTGAGCTACACCCCGAACTATTCCGAAAACGACTACTGGGGAATTCTTTGTTGCCGTTTTCGGATTGCAAAGATAGTAATAATTTGTGAAAACCAAATTTTCCAACCAAAAAAAATCATTTTTTTCACCCCAACCCCACTTTTAATCACAAAAAAGGCAGATACCCAACCCACAAGTATCTGCCTAAATCATTTTATCGACACCCTCCGGCGGATTGGCAACTATTTGAGCCAAACCACCTTACCGCTATTATCCTGCTTGGGGCGAGGCTTAATCTCGGTGTAGGGCGAATATCCCATTGCAATTATACACTCCACACCACACTCCTCAGGAATCGGCAAGAAGGTACGCAGATAGCTCTCAGCGTCGCCCATCTCGGGGTGGCCCTTCATATGCTCACGCCCCTCGACGTGCACCCAGCAGCTACCCAAACCCTCAGCCTCGGCAGCAAGCTGCACAAAAGTGGCCGAAATGGCGCAGTTGTCAATCCACAAATCGGTGGCTCTCTTGTCGCCCATAACCATCACAGCCACAGGGGCCTCGGCCATAAACGACGAACCATAGTCGCGCATATAGGAGATGTGGCGAATCAGGTCGCGGTCTTCAATGACCATAAACCTTGTGCTGTGGCTATTGCGCGACGATGGGGCGGTGAGGGCCGCTTCGAGAATACGCTCGATGGTGTGGGCCTCAACCTTGCGCTCGGAGAACTTTCTGAGCGAGCGACGACGATTAACTATTTCGAAAAAATCCATAATTATTGTTTTGTTTGGTCACAAATTTATGAAATTTTGAACAAATATCGTACCTTTGAGGCTACAAAAAAACGCTATCACTATGGAGAAAAAACTGAAAGCAGCCCTCATCTACGATTTCGACGGCACACTCTCGCCCGGCAATATGCAAGAGTATGGTTTTATTGCGGCTGTGGGCAAGAGCAACGAGGAGTTTTGGCACGAGAGCAACGTGCTGGCCGAAAACTTCGACGCCGACCCAATCCTGAGCTATATGTTCAAGATGCTCGAACACGCAGGCAACACCGGACTCCCCATAAAGCGTGAGGTATTCCGCGAGACTGGACGCAACATCAAGCTCTATGATGGTGTGGTAGAGTGGTTTGAGCGCATCAACCGCTATGGTGCAGAGCGCGGAATCGAGATTCTCCACTACATCAACTCCTCTGGCTTAAAAGAGATTATTGAGGGTACGCCCATCGCTCACGAATTTAAGAAAATCTATGCTTGCGAGTTTCTCTACAACGAGGACGGCGACGCCTACTGGCCTGCCGTAGCCATCAACTACACCAACAAAACGCAGTTTATGTACAAAATAAACAAGGGTGTAGATAGCGTGAGCGACTCTCACCTTGTCAATGCCTATGTACCCGACGCCGAGCGCCCCATCCCCTTTGAGCATATGATTTACGTTGGCGACGGTACGACCGACATCCCCTGTATGAGGCTTGTGAGCGACCGCCACGGCCACTCCATTGGCGTCTATGACCCCAACTCCGAGAGCGGATACAACAAAACCAAACTCCTCTTGGAGCAGAATCGTTGCTCGATGATTTCGCCCGCCGACTACACCGAAGGGGGCAGGATGGATACCATTGTACGCACCATACTCGACAAGATTGCCACCGACGCACGCATTGCTGCGCTTGCCAAAGAGGTTTAGAGTATAACCCACCTCACAACTCAAAGAGAATAAACACAATAGCAACGAATGAAACGTATCATATTTGCAACCAACAACGCCCACAAACTCGACGAAGTAAGGGCCATACTGGGCAACACCATTGAGCTTACGACCCTCAAAGAGGCCGGCATAACCGAGGATATACCCGAAAATGAGCCCACCATCGAGGGCAACGCTCTGGCCAAAGCGCGCTATGTGTGGGAGAGGACAGGCTGCGACTGCTTTGCCGACGACACCGGCTTGGAGGTGGACGCCTTAGGTGGTGCTCCCGGAGTTCACTCGGCCCGCTACGCCACCGACGGCCACGACTTCGCCGCCAACCGCACCAAGCTCCTCCGCGAGATGGAGGGTAAGGAGCATCGCACAGCCCGCTTCCGCACTGTTGTAGCACTCATTGAGGGTGGCAAAGAGAGCTGTTTTGAGGGCGTTGTGGAGGGCGAGATTACCACCTCGGAGATGGGTGAAGGCGGTTTTGGCTACGACCCTCTATTTCGACCCGAGGGCTACGAGCAGACCTTTGCCGAGCTTGCACCAGAGGAGAAAAACGCCATAAGTCATCGCGGCAGAGCGGTGGCAAAGTTGGCGGCATATCTACTGGCAGACAAATAGATAGGAACAAAAATAGAGCGAAAAGGAGCGACCAAAAATCGCTCCTTTTTGATTGTTAGAAATTGGAAACGTTGGCCAGAACTTCATCGCGCGTGATGGTCTGACTGCCAAGCACCACGAGTCGTTCGACCATATTGTGCACCTCACGCACATTGCCCCTCCACTCCATTGTGGTCAGCTCCTCTAAGGCAGCCTTGTCGATGCCCTTGCGAGGAACGTTATACTCACTACAAAGGGTTTCGAGAAAGTAATTGACCAGTTGCGGGATGTCGTCGCGACGCTCCGACAGGG
>JAGBVY010000003.1 GCA_017630115.1 Tidjanibacter sp.
CGGGCAAACCTCTCGGAAGCCCCTGCGCCGCCAATTATAGCGCTCAGCTCCTCATAGTCGGCCTTCATCCTCTGGTGGCTCGCACCACCCGGCAGTATGGCCCGTAGCTCCTCGGAGGCCTTCTCAACAGTCATATCGTGCTGAATAAGCTCCCTAACAACCTCACGCCCCATAACTATATTGACCAACGAGATGAATCCAATCTTCACAAAGGCTCTTGCCACCCTATAAGAAAACTCATCCATACGGTAGCAAACCACTTCGGGAGTGCCAATAAGAGCGGTTTCCAAAGTTGCCGTACCCGAGCAAACCACCGCCGCATCGGAGAGGCTGAGGAGTTCGTAGGTACGGTCACAAACAAATGCCACATCGCTACCCGACAAGTACTTATCGTAGAGCTCTCGGGGTTGCCACGATACGCCAGCCACAACAAACTGATAGTCGGGATAGGCCTTCGAGAGAGCCACCATAAATGCCAAGTTGCGCCCAATCTCGCTCTTGCGTGAGCCTGTCAGCAGAGCCACCTTTGGGCGAGAATCAAGCCCACACTCGGCATAGAAATCCTCCCTCTGGGGAGCACCCGCAAGTCGCCCTGCGATAGAATCGACAATGGGGTTGCCCTCATAGATGGCCTCAATGCCCTTCTGGCGGAAATACTCCACCTCGAAGGGGAAAATTATGAATAGCCTATCGACCCACTTGCGAATCTGCTCCACACGACGCTCCTTCCACGCCCACACCTTGGGCGAGATGTAGTAGAAGGTCGTTAGGCCATTTTGCTTGGCAAACTTAGCCATCTTAAAGTTGAAGCCGGGGTAGTCGATACAGATGAGCACGTCGGGCCCAAATGCCAACACATCGCGCTGACACTCGGAGAGTTGCGACAGTATGGTGGGCAAGTTTTTCAATACCTCTGCCACTCCAAAAAAGGAGGTCTGGCGGTAGTGTTTGGCAAGATTGGCTGCGCCACCAACCTCGGCCATCATATCGCCTCCCCAGAAGCGGAACTCCGCCTCGGAATCGGCCCTAAGGATGCCCTTCATCAGATTGGAGCCGTGCAAATCGCCGCTCGCTTCACCAGCTATAAGGTAGTATTTCATTCTTTACTTTTTAGTCTAACGTCTAATGTCCTAAGGCTTAGCATACATTTAAGGTCTTAGTACAACTTGCCTATCCCTGTAATTATTTTTCAAGCAAATCGGGCCTTAGGCGTTTGGTTCGTTCGTAGGCTTGCTCCTCACGCCACGCCTCTATCTTGGCAAAGTTGCCACTAGTGAGTACCTCGGGCACCCTCCAACCATTAAACTCGGCAGGGCGAGTGTAGATTGGGGGAGCCAAGAGATTGTCTTGGAACGAATCGGTCAAAGCTGACTCCTCATCGCCAATAGCTCCGGGGAGCAGACGCACAACACTGTCGGCAATGATGGCAGCAGCCAACTCGCCTCCCGTAAGCACATAGTCGCCAACAGATATTTCGCGTGTGATGAGGTGCTCGCGGATGCGGTGGTCGATACCCTTATAGTGACCACAGAGGATGATGATATTGCCCAGTGTGGAGAGGCGGTTGGCCTCCTGCTGGTTGTAGGTGATACCGTCGGGCGAGGTGAAGATAATCTCGTCGTAGTCGCGCTCGCTTTTAAGCTTCTCGATAAGGCGATAGACCGGCTCAATCATCATAACCATACCTGCCTCACCTCCAAATGGATAGTCATCGACTTGGCCGTGTTTGTAGGGGGTGTAGTCGCGTATGTTGTGAACAACAATCTCGGCCAAGCCTTTCTCCTGTGCCCTACGCAAAATCGACTCATTCAGAGGCGAAGTCAAAAGGTCGGGCACGACGGTAAGTATATCAATTCGCATAGAAAATCGGTTTTAGTCTGTTCTGAAATAAATGGCCCTACGACAAGGTTGTATCCTTATTGAATCCGCCGTCGAGCACCTCGCCAATGAATGGATTAACGTTGACCTCCTTGCCGATGGAGGTTTCGCCTCCGTGACCGGGCCAAACGCCAACACCTCCACCCAAAGGGAGCAACTTATTCATAATGCTCGCCATAAGCTCGTCGTAGTCGCCACCGGGTAGGTCGGTGCGGCCAATACTACCCGCAAAGAGCGTATCGCCCGAAATCAGCACACCCTCAGAGGCCACATAGAGGCAGACACCACCGGGCGAGTGACCGGGAGTGTGGATGACCTCTACCCTGCTCTGACCAATACAGAGTTCTTTCTGCTCGGCAAGGTCTATCTCGGCCTCCACAGCAGCTATCGTAAAGCCCATAGAGGCGCCATAGGCGGGGGCTACCTGCAAGAGCTGAGCGTCGGCCGAGTGGAGAGCCAGCGGAATCTGGTAGTGATTCTTGATAAAATCCACACCACCCATATGGTCGGGATGGGCGTGGGTAAGTACCACAGCCACAGGCCTCAGGTTGTGCGCCTCAACAAAGGCGGTGAGCCTACTTTGCTCAGTCTGATTGACGCAACCCGGGTCGATAATGAGCGCCTCGCCACCCTCGTCCCAGAGGATGTAGCTATTGACACCGAAGTGATTGAATGTAAAACGTGCTATCTATACCATAGTCAAATCCAATGTTTAATCCGCCCAAAAATGGGAAAATCGCATATTTCCTACAAATGTAGGGAGTTTTTTTGAAATTTTCAGTATCTTTGTTTACTAAACGCATCATTTAACACTATGGCAAGAAATAGACACCCCCATTTGGAGGGACTTAGGATAACTTCACTCGCTGCCGAAGGCAACGCTATGGGCAAGTGGAACGACATTGTGGTTTTTGTTCCGATGACCGTACCCGGCGATGTGGTCAATGTGCAGATTCGCACCAAGCGTCGCCGCTATATGGAGGGCTACGTTACGGAGTACATAGAGCGCTCGCCCCTGAGGGTAGAGCCTTTCTGCGCCCACTTTGGCGTGTGTGGCGGCTGCAAGTGGCAGAACATCCCATATAGCGAGCAGATAGCCTTCAAGCAGCAACAGGTGGTGGACCAACTCACTCGTATTGGCCACCTCTCTCTGCCTGAGATTAGCCCCATACTCGGCTCGACCAAGACCGACCACTATCGCAACAAGCTCGAATTTACCTTCGCCCCCAAGCGTTGGAAGACCTACGAGGAGGTGGCTCGTGGCGAGGAGATTGCCGACTGCCCCGCACTCGGATTCCACATCCCCTCGATGTTCGACAAGATTCTCGACATTGACTACTGCCACCTGCAACCCTCGCCCTCAAACGAGATTCGCAACTTCCTACGCAGCTACTGCATCGAGCATAATTACCCCTTCTACGATATACGTCAGCACTCAGGACTTATGCGAAATGTAATAATCCGCACCGCCTCAACGGGCGAGGTGATGGTTATTGTGGTCTTTGCCGAGGACAATCAGGAGATGATTGTGCCTCTTATGGACAGCCTAAAAGAGCGTTTCCCTGAGATTACCTCGCTTGTCTATATGATTAACGACAAGCTCAACGACTCGCTCGGCGACAGAGAGGCCATACTCTACGCAGGTCGCGACCATATCTTCGAGCAGATGGAGAATCTGAGATTTAAGATTGGCCCTAAGTCGTTCTACCAGACCAACTCCGAGCAGGCCTACGAGCTCTACAAAGTGGTACGCCAAATGGCTGCACTGAGTGGCTCGGAGGTTGTCTATGACCTCTATACGGGTACTGGCACAATTGCCAACTTCGTGGCCGGCGGAGCAAAGAGTGTTGTAGGCGTGGAGTATGTCGAGGAGGCTATTGAGGACGCCAAGGTCAATTCGGCAATCAACAACATCCACAACACTACCTTCCTTGCGGGCGATATGAAAGATGTGATGAACGACGACTTTGTGGCCCACTATGGTCGTCCCGATGTGGTAATTCTCGACCCGCCACGCGCAGGCGTTCACGAAGATGTTATTGCCACCATCCTCCGAGCAGCCCCCGAGAGGATTGTATATGTTAGTTGCAACCCTGCCACTCAGGCACGCGACTTGGCACTGATGAACGACCACTACGAGATTGTGGCCGTACAACCAGTAGATATGTTCCCCCACACCCACCACGTTGAAAATGTTGTAAAACTCATAAAGCGATGAAAAAACTTATCATTACCCTCGCCACACTCGCCTCTTCGTTGGCACTTGTGGCACAGACCAAAGTAGTTGAAAACCCCGAGACCGACGCTGTCTATCGTCTGCCACTTGAAAATGGTAGCAAGGTGGTTGCCACCACTCTCACACCACTCGAATTGGGCTTGGCACGCTCACTCAACACTGTGGGATTTTGCGCTTGGGAGCTTACCACCTCTACCGAGAACGATGTTGTAGCTCCCCGAGCAGGCGTTGTTGAGGAGGTTACAGAGAGTAAGGTAATTATTCTCCACGAGGACGGTATCTACTCCATACTGAGCCGTCTGGGTAGTGTGTGTGTTGAGCAGGGCGCCTCTGTAAAGCGTGGCGACAAAGTGGGCACAACCAGCCTGAGCAAAATCACCAACAAGTGGAGAGTATGGATTGAGGTACTCCACCTGAGGAGCAACCCCAACTATGGCGAGTTGGCTCTGAGTGGCACTCACGAGAACCTCAAACAATACATCAACCCCATCTTCACCACTAAGCAGAAGTGTAAGGTGCAACTTACCGACGGCGGCAGCTATACCGTCAAGGCTCGCACTTGGTGCTGGCCTTGGGAGTAGGAGTGGATAGTGGTGAGCAAAAAACTTTTCGCCCACCCCATCTGCAACCTCTGAGGCACAAATTTTGCCACACCCAAAGGCAAAAAAACCAAACAATCAACAACCAACAATTATGGAGAAGAATTTAACTCTGGAATATAGGCACTACAACTCGTTGGAGACAATGCCCGCCGAGGAGAGAGAACTTGTTGAGGAGGCCCGCAAAGCCACCCAGAAGGCTATTGCCGACTACTCTCACTTCCACGTAGGTGCTGCCGCAAGGCTCGAAAGTGGTGCTATTATTACGGGTAGCAACATCGAGAGCGAGGTCTATCCCGCCGGCTTGTGTGCAGAACGCACACTGCTCTACCACCACCAAGCCACCTGCCCCAACGACCGTATTGTTGCCTTGGCCATAGCCTCCGACCCCAGCCACAGGGAGTGCTATCCTTGTGGTCAATGTCGTCAGGTGCTGCACGATGTGGAGAAACGTCAGGGACTCGACCTGAAAGTAATTATGAGCGGTGCCGACTCAGCCACTGTTGTAGAGAGGGCCAGCGACCTGCTGCCATTTACATTTTCGCTCTAACAAAGCCCATAATACACTAAACTCAAACTATTAGAAATGTTTACAAAACACGACATACTCTACGAAGACAACCATATCATAGCTGTCAATAAACACTCAGGCGACCTTGTGCAGTCCGACACCGAGGGTACACCCGGCTTAGAGGACGAGATTAAGGAGTTTATCAGGGTGCGCGACCAGAAACCCGGCGAGGTATTTCTCGGCGTGGTGCATCGTATTGACCGCCCCGTAAGTGGCGTTGTCATCTTCGCCAAGACCAGCAAAGCTCTGGTGAGGCTCAACGAGATGGTGCGCCAAAGGGATATTGACAAACGCTACTGGGCTGTGTGTGAGGAGGCCCCCGAGGAGTTGGAGGGTACACTTGTACACTTCATCACGCGCGACGGCAAGACCAACAAGGCTGTGGCCTACAACTCCCAGAAGGGCGATGCCAAAAGAGCCGAGTTGCAATATAAGATGTTAGGTGGCAGTAAAAACTACAAGCTTTTGGAAATCAAACTCATAACGGGTCGCCATCATCAGATTCGTTGTCAGCTTGCCAAGGTTGGTTGCCCCATTAAGGGCGATTTGAAGTATGGCGCTAAGCGTTCCAATCAGGGAGGTGGTATTTCGCTCCACTCGCGTAGCGTTGAGTTTATCCACCCCGTCAGGAAAGAGCCAGTGAGGATTGTTGCACCCGTACCTACGGGCGACCCACTGTGGAGCTTCTTCGAGGAGAGCCAATCGTAGGGAAAAGGAAATTTTTTGGGTGCGATGCAACGTTTTGCCACCCTTGTGCATCTATATGTAAAAGAGCCACTGTCGTATAATACAAACCGAGGCTCTGCTACAAACCAACACAACTGTAAACGCCTATGAAAAGAGGAGTAAAAAACATCCTGCTGAGTTTGCTGGGATTCTCGGCCAGTCCACTGCTTACGGCTTGCTACGGCATCGGACCAGACTACTATCAACCCATAGAAGGCATAGAAGGCTATGTTGTCAATGAGGAATTGCAACCAATTAGAGGTATTGAGGTTAGCGACGGAGTAAACATCCAACTAACCTCCGAAAATGGCGAGTTTAAGTTCAACAACACCTATTTTGAAAACGGAATAACCCTCACAGCTACCGACATTGACGGCAGCGCCAACGGAGGCGACTTCCAAACGCAAAGTGTGTGGGTGGACTCTTCGACCAACAAGACTACCTGCATCATTATGACACCCAAAGAGTAGCCCATAGAGGCAACTCAGAATCTAACTACAAGCCCCATCCGAATAAGATGGGGCAAATAGTTTCGGGCAGAAATTGACCCAAACCAACATTTCATCCACCAAAACAACCGCACTCCAACTATGGCTAACATAAAAATCGGACTACGCAAACGCCTTGCACTCAAACTCTTTGCAGGCATCAAACACGAATTGGCCGCCAAACACGAACTAAAAGAGATTTTTTGGGAGTGTACCCTGCGCTGCAACCTCAACTGCCGTCACTGCGGTAGCGATTGTCGCGCTTCCTCAGCCATAGCCGATATGCCTGCTGAGGATTTTCTCTCTGCGGTGGACAAAATTACACCCCACGTCGATCCCCACAAGGTGATGATTGTAATCACTGGTGGCGAGGCTCTGTGTCGTCCCGACTTGGAGAAGGTGGGGCTGGCACTCTACAAACGTGGCTACCCTTGGGGCATTGTAACCAATGGTATGCTTCTTACGCGCGAGCGTATGAACTCACTTGTGCGCTCGGGCTTGCGCTCCATAACACTCTCGCTCGACGGATTTGAGGAACAACACAACTACATCAGGCGCAACCCCCACAGCTGGAAGAATGCCATCAGGGCTCTGGATGTAATGACCTCCACGCCCAACATTGTCTATGATGTGGTAACGTGTGTCAATAGGGACAACTACCAACAGCTCGGAGAGTTGAAGGAGTTTCTTATTGAGCACGGGTGTAAGGCTTGGCGACTCTTCACCATCTTCCCCGTAGGCCGAGCTGCCGACGACAAGTCGCTCCAACTACCACCCGAGGAGTATCGTGGACTTATGGAGTTTATAGCCCAGACCCGCAAGGAGGGTCGCATCAGTTGCAACTACGCCTGCGAGGGATTCTTGGGCGGATATGAGGCCGAGGTGAGGGACAATTTCTTCGGCTGTATGGCCGGCGTTGGCATTGTGGGTATAAAGATTGACGGCGCAATATCGGGTTGTACAAGCATCCGTGCCGGATTTGACCAAGGCAACATCTACACCGACGACATCTGGGAGGTGTGGGACAAACGATTTGAGCCCTTCCGCGACCGTAGCTGGGCACGCAAGGGAGAGTGCAAGGATTGTAAGGTGTGGCAATTCTGCGAGGGCAACGGTATGCACCTCTACGACGATGACCACAACCTACTCCACTGCAACCACAAAAGACTCTGTCAGTAGGAGAAAAACATCATAGACCCTTATGGGCTAAGAGCCAAGCCATACGATTATAGAAATTGTGTACCCAGCCACGCAAGCTACAAGGCAGACACAATAAGGCTTGGAGTTTGTGCAGACCTCTACGGTACTCACGCGTATAGCCAAAGGTACGCACCACTCTACGACCAAAGTCGCTATCGCCTTTGGCTGTGAGTGTCAAGGCCTTACCTATGGCGCACTTGGCTATAAATTCTCTGCGCCAATAGCCTTCTTTATCATCTAAGTGGGCCTTGCGACGTTTTGAGGCACCCTCATCGTGTAGGTCGAGGAAATCTTCGAGCCTATAAGAGGTCTTTTCGGGCGTATAGATAGCGCTGCTACGATTGGAGGCCACCATAGAATAGTCGCATCCACGATAGGGCGAAAAACATACCCCATAGCGACTGGCCACCTTAATCCACATATATTGGTCGCCACCCATCTTCATCCCCTCTGGAAATCCACCAAGTTCTTCAACCACCCTACGAGCCATCACCGTAGCCGAAGGTATGGTAACATAGTGGGTCATACTCAGCTGCCAGAAATTCTCAACCACTCCCCTCTCCGCAGGGCACTTAGCCGCCACCCTACCCGTTGGGCTAACAATGTCGAAGGCTGTGGAGTAGATGCCGCAATCGGGCCACTGTTCTATCATCGAGGCCACCTCGGCAAGCATATCGGGCTTCCAACAATCGTCGGCATCCAACAGAGCAAAGTAGTCGCCCACAGCCTCACTCATAGCCCTATTGCGAGCCGCACACTCGCCACCATTGGCCTGACGCACAAGCCTAACAAGAGGCGATGCGAGCCTCTCAACCACCTCGGCACTGAGGTCGGTAGAGCCGTCATCGACCACCACAATCTCCTCCGGAAGCAGTGTTTGAGCCAACACCGAGCGGAGTGTGGCCTCAATCTCAGCCTCCTTGTTGTAGAGTGGAATGATGACCGAAAAACGGGGTTTGGTTGTTGGGGAAGAGCTACTCATAGGTGGGACCATTTTTAGTGTCGAACGATAGTTTTAGAGGTGCGTGATTGACCTTCTGCTCGTCGGGAATATCCTTACGCAAGACGGGATAGTGATGGTGGAGGTAGCCCTCCAAGTCGGCAGGCACCTTAATAGTCAGCCGCCCGAAAGGCCTCTCCATGGGGTTGCGCACCGAATCGTAGGCCGCCACATCGAGCCCCAAGCGCACCACATTGACCCTGTGGCACTCGCCATTGCCATTGAACCACCCCATCTCCTTGTTCATCTTATGGTAGAGCCAATCGCGGCTCACAGTGCGGTAGAGCACACCGAGCACCAGACGGCTGAGGAGCGACTTGCGGTAGTAGAGCGACTCACAGCGTGGAATCTCGCGGCGCTTTACCCAATAGGGGTGGAGGCTGAATGCGCTGATGAACCATGCACACTCGGCCCTGTGGAAGCGCTCCACAAATCTATTGTTAGGAATGCGGTCGAAGGGGAAAAGGTCCACAAAGATGCCGTGGTTGATATCAAACCACTCCACCCCCTTCTCCAAAAAGAGGGTGTTCTTCTTCCTCACCTTTGCCCAATAAAAGGGGGTGTTTGGCTCGGTGGAGAACTCCTGTAACTCAAACTCCTCGCCCAGCAGAGCAGGGGCCTCGCGCAGAAAACGGTCGTAGTCCTCGCGGAGCATACCGAAATCTACGTCGTCATCCCAAGGCAGGATGTTTTGCCAGAAGTGTACGCCAATGGCTGTGCCGCCAATGGCGAAGAACTCGACACCAATAAGGCAACATACACGCTGTATCTCCTCGATTATCTCGAAGAGTTCAGCGTGTATGCCACCAAGTATTTCAGGAGTGTAGCGCATCTGCTAGCGCTGCGACACGAGGAAACGCTCGCAGTCCATAGCAGCAATAGCACCGCTACCTGCGGCTACGATACCCTGACGATAGTGGGGATCTTTAACATCGCCTGCGGCAAATACGCCCTCAACCGAGGTCTTGCTCGAAGCACCCTGAGTGATAATGTAACCCTCCTCATTGAGCTCCAACTGGCCTGCGAAAAGCTTGGTCTGAGGTGCGTGACCAATACCAAGGAAGAAGCCGTCGATGGCAATATCCTCGGTGTGGCCGTCGGCGTGGATGAGCCTTACGCCCGTAACACCATTCTCGTCGCCCAAAATCTCCTGAGTGTTGCACAGGTAGTGAATCTCGATGTTGGGAGTAGCCTCAACCCTTGCCTGCATAACCTTCGAGGCACGCATATAGTCCTTGCGGATAATCATATGCACCTTGTTGCAGATAGAGGCCAAGTAGGTAGCCTCCTCGCAAGCAGTATCGCCCGCACCCACAACTGCCACATCCTTACGGCGATAGAAGAAACCGTCGCAAGTAGCACAAGCGCTCACACCCATACCGCGGAACTTAGCCTCGCTGGGCAAGCCCAAGTATTTGGCAGTAGCACCGGTGGCGATGATGATAGCCTCGGCCTCAATCTCGTCGCTGTCGTTTACAACCACTTTGAAGGGGCGCTCCGAGAGTTCTACTTTGGTAACAACACCTGCGCGGATGTCGGCACCAAAGCGGAGTGCCTGACGGCGAATATCCTCCATCATCTGGGGACCATTGACACCCTCGGGGTAGCCGGGGAAGTTCTCCACATCGGTAGTTGTTGTGAGCTGTCCACCGGGCTCAAATCCCTCATACAATACGGGGGCGAGGTTGGCACGCGAAGCGTAAATAGCGGCGGTGTAGCCAGCAGGGCCACCACCAATAATAAGGCATCTTACTTTTTCCATTGAATTTTGAAGTTTATAGTTTTAGTAATCGTATTTTCCAGAGTACAAATATAACATTTATTTGTGAAAATAGGCATAAACTCTTTCGGCTTTTGATTTTCCGACAACTTCGGCAATTTCATCCAAAGAGGCCCTAACCACACCCTTGACACTACCAAAGTGGCTCAGTAGTTGGCGGCTGGTCTGCTCGCCAATACCCTCGATGGTGGTAAGCTCGGTGCGAGTGAAGGCTGCCGAGCGTTTGTTGCGGTGGAAGGTGATGCCAAAGCGGTGAGCCTCATCGCGGATGTGACGCACAACTTTCAGCGGCTCGCCATTCCTATCGAGGTTGTAGGGCAGAGGGTCGCCCGGGAAGAAAATCTCCTCAAACCTCTCGGCCAAGCCCACAATCGGCACTCGGTCGAATATGCCAAGCTCCCTAAGCACCTCCACAGCCGACGAGAGTTGTCCCTTGCCACCATCGACCACAATCAGGTCGGGCAGCTGGCCACCCTCGGCCAACACACGCGAGTAACGACGCGAGATTATCTCCCTCATTGTGGCAAAGTCGTCGGGGCCTACCACGCTCTTGACGTTAAAATGGCGATACTCCTTGCGCGAGGGCCTACCGTCACGAAAGACCACACAAGCAGCCACAGGGTTGGTACCCTGCAAGTTGGAGTTGTCGAAGCACTCTATATGGCGTGGCTGATGGGGCAGATGCAACTCTCGCATCATTGAGGCCATAAGTCGCTCGGTGTGGCGCTCAGGATTCTTAATCTCCATATTTTTGAGCCTCTCGGCGCGGAACATAATAGCGCTACGCTGGGCAAATTGGAGCAGTTTGAGTTTGTCGCCACGCTGAGGAACGGTAAACCTCACACCCTCAAACTCCTCCTCTGCATCGGTAGGCATAACCGACACCACCACCTCACTCGCCAACCTACCCTCGGCCACCTCGGGTATCATCTGACGTATGGCAGCGGCCAAAATCACCTCTTGCTCGCTCTCGGCACCAACGGTGAGCATCATTGTGCGTGAGGCCACAACCGTACCACGCGACACCCTGACAAATGCACAATAGGCCTCTACATCCTCTACAATGATGTAGAAAACATCCACATCGCCCAACGTGGGGCTGACAATCACACTCTTAGCCTCGTACTTTTCGAGCGCATCGAGCCTCGACTTATAGAGAGCAGCCTTCTCGAAGTTGAGCACCTCAGCTGCCGCTTGCATCTGCTCGGTCAGGTAGTTTTTGGCAGGGCGGAGGTCGCCTTTTAAGTGTTTTTTTACCAACTCGACCATTGTAGC
>JAGBVY010000056.1 GCA_017630115.1 Tidjanibacter sp.
AGCCTCTATTCTGGGTCTAACGTCTAACGCCCCAAGTCCTTAAAGCCTTTAAGGGCCTTAGGGGCATTAAGGGCCTTAACGACATTTAGGGCTTATATGGCCTCCCTAAACTACCTAACCTCCCTCCCAATTTTGAATTTTGAATTTTGCATTTTGAATTAAAAAAAACTCGGGTATCAAAAAAGATACCCGAGTTTTTTATTGCTCTTAATTTTCAATTTTCAATTCTCCATTTTCAATTAGAAAATGTAGTTTGTGCCGATGTTCAAGCCGCCCTTGCCGTCGCGTTTGTCGAAGGGTTTGCCATACTCAACCGAGATGATAAAGTTGTGATTCATCACGAGTTTCAGGCCCAAACCTGCGCTGGCGTGGATGCCGCCTGCGTCGTGACCGCTGTAAAGACCCAAGCCTTTGTTAATCTCCTCCTGCACCACATTCTCGCCACGCTGCTGGTCGAAGGCGCGAGCTTTGGTGATGATGCCTGCATCAACAAAGGGGTTGAGGGCCACATACCAGTTCTGGTTGATGAAGCGGAAGTTTACAATCTTCACCCTTGCCTCGAAGTTGGCCCAAGCGTAGCCGTCGGCAAGGATACGGTTTTGGAATACGCCACGGATGGAGTTTTTGCCACCCAAGCCCTCATTCTTAATCTGGCGTAGATAGAGGGGGGTGGTGGTCTGTTGGAGGTAGAAGGGGGCGTTGCCGAAGGTCTGCTGCCAATTGAGGCGGTAGCCCAAGACAAGCCTATCGCCCATAACGGGGAAGAACTGACGCCAAGTGGCCATAATACGACCATAAGCCTCGGCATCGCCAAAGAGTGCGGGTGAGAAGCTGGCCACAACCTCGGCGCAATAGCCCTTGGTGGGTGCAGCCTCCATATCGCGGGTGTCATAGACAAGACCTCCTTTGAGCTCCAAGTGGGTGCCTGCAACCTCGTTGTCGTTGATGAGGCCTGCTAAGCGGTACTGCTCATAGAGCGAGAGCTCGTCTTTGTATTTGTCGAGCTGTACATCGCCTGTGGTGACATTCCAGAATGTAAGGCCGGCCATCCATGTGAGTTTGTCGGATATGCTACCCTGCAAGTCGGCAATACCACGCAACATTGTGCGGTCCATATAGTAGTAGGAGCTACCGCTGGTGAGGTCTTGATTCAGAGGTGAGGCGAAGCCGTTGAAGCCATAGAAGGGCGACATCGCCGAGTCCAAGTAGGATATGGCGGCCGTTACCCTAAGGCCGGGGAGCAGATACTTCGAGTCGTAGAACATATGGGCAATGGTCTCGCCCTTGGTGTAGTGCGACAGCTCCACGTTGAATTTGTGGAGGTAGGTGGGGTAGGTGCTACCGTCGCCAAAGTAGAAGAAGTCGCACAATGCGCCATACTGGAATCCGAGGTCGGAGTTGTAGCTCACTGCGGGCAGAGGACCGAAGTTCCAACCCGTCTTAACTTGCTCTTTGTTGCCCTGAGCCGCGATGTTGAGTGTGGTCGCAAGGGCGATTATGGTTGTTAGTAATACTTTTTTCATAGTCAAAATCACTGTTGTTTTTCTCTGTTTTTTATGGTTTAACAATCTTTTTATTCTTCTTTTTTCGGAGAGGAGGGTTATTGGGCCTTCAAACCATTCTCCCACAGCCCCTCGTAAACAACAACTCCCATGTTGTACTCCGTGCCGTGGCCGTGGCGCAGGCCATCTTTCCACTCACCCTCGTAGAGCAGTGCTCCGTCGGAGTTGTAGCTCTTGCCCTTGCCGTGCATTACGCCCTTGTCCCACTCTCCGTGGTACATCACATTGCCGTTGGGCCAGTAGCAAGTGCCCACGCCCTGACACTGACCATTGTGCCAAGGCCCTTCGTAGCGTTCGCCGTTGGCCATATAGTAGATACCAAAGCCCTCGCGGAGGTCGTTGAACCAGTTACCCTCGAAGCGGTCGCCATTGGGCCAATAGAATATGCCTTTGCCGTGGCGCATACCGTGTCGCCACTCGCCTTCGTAGTACTTGTTGCCATTGCTCTGGAACATTGTGCCCTGACCGTGGCGGTTGCCGTCGTACCAGTTGCCCATATAGCGTAGGCCGTTGGCGTAGGTCAGGATGCCCATACCGTGGCGGATGTTGTTTACGACCAGACCCTCGTAGTGGTCACCATTGGGGTAGGAGATGGATGCAAACGAAGCCTCTATCTCGCGATTCTCGATGTTGTCGTTTTGTGCATAGAGTTGTGTGGTGGCGGTAAGAGTGAAGAGCGCCAGTGCAATTCGGAGCAATCGTTTCATATTTTTAGGGGCTATTTTTAGGGGTTAGTGTAGTGCGTGGATTGGGTGGTTAGAGCACCTGCATCAGCGAGAACATCAGGTAGCCCAAGTAGTTGCCCACAGCGTAGCCCACCAAACCGATGGTTACACCCACAACGATGATATCCTTATTCTTCATCGAGGCGGCAATCATAGGCACAAAGATGGGGCTGTTGATGAGGGTGTTGGAGGTGATTACGGCCGTGTCGCCATCCACCTTGAAGAGCTTAGCGCCCAGCAGGGTGAGCAGGAACGAGCCAAAGACCACAACAATCTGGAAGAGGATAATGTAGAGCACACCCTCGTAGTTCATTGTGCGGAAGTTGGCCATAGAAGCAACAACAACCGAGAAAATGTATATCAGATACATACCCGCGTCGTAACTCTTGTCCCACGTCTTGACCTCCTTCCACATCGAGAAGAGTAGGGCGAGGGTGGTGAGCGTCAGAATCATCACTACGGTGAAGATGTGTTCGTTGTAGCGTTTGGCAAGAGTGGCTATGCCAAATGCGGCAGCCACAATAACCAGAGTCAGCATTGTGACCTTAATGAGCTGCTTGATGTTCTTCTTCTTGCCGAAGTCGCGGTAGGGGTTCTGCTCGGCATACTCGTCGAGATTGACCTGAGTGTCGGTGGTGTAGATACCCCTGCCGAGCCATTTGCGAGCCATCTTTATACCTGCGGTCATCAGGAATACCAAGTAGAAGAAGCAGATGACCATATCAAACGAGTTGATGATGATAAAGGTGGAGTTCTCCATATTGAGCATAACCTTCAAGGCTGCGAGGTTGGGGGTGCCGCCGGTGCATTTGCCCATAAGTGCGCCACCGATTATGCTGGCCTCCTCGCCCAAACCATCTCTAAACGACACAAAACCCACCAATGTGGCTATGGCCACCGCCACGATACCGATGATGGTGATTTTCAGAGAGGTCTTAATGGAGAACTTCTTGAAGTCGCAACTGTAAAGCATCATAGGCAGCGCCAGAGGAATGGCCACCGTTGAAATTGTGTCCTGCAATCCTTTACAACCCTCAGGGATGAGGTTGAGGTTGGCAATGATGATACCAATGAAGTAGAGTATCAGCACAGGACCAATCTTGTTGAGAATCTTCCATTTGTTGCAGGCCCACAACACCAGCGCAGGCGAGAGTAGGTAGAAGAATATGAGGATGGCGGTTGTTGCCATTGGTGCAGGCTCAATAGCCCTGATGGTAAATGTGGGCGAGGTGTGCTCCTCGTAGGTGAAGTAGAGCTGATACTCGCCTGTCTTGGCTGTGCGGAACTTCATCTCGGGGATTGCGACCAACTCGCCATCCACATAGCTGCCAATCTGCTCCTCGCCGAGGAGTTTGCCGTCGAAGGTGGCCACAAATTTAGCTGCCTTTTTGTTGTTGGCAATGATTTCGTTGGTCGAAACGGTCACTTTGAAACCGTCGTTAAGGGTCTCTTTGGGTTCGTTTTTAGGGCCGCAACCCACCAATGCAAGAACTGCTACGGCCATCAAAAGTCGAAATACTTTCATCGTTTTACAGAATCTTTAATTCGTACTTTTCTCCGTGTGGCGGAGGTTTAACTGATTGTTAGGGGGAGCGCCAACCACCCTTGTGGCGCACTCTCCGAGTTGTGTGTGGCGCATCAAATATAATGATTTTTTCCAAAAACGCCACTTTTCGCCCCGTCAACCACGTCGCCACACCCAATTCTGCCCGCTCAGAGGACAAAAAGAGTGGGGCAAGGCCACTTGTTCTCGGCCTTGCCCCACATCTATTTTATCCCTTCCCGCCTTGTGCTACAAGATGCACAACAAGCGGAAGATTAGATAACCTAAGTAGTTGCCCACAGCATAACCTGCCAAACCGTTGGTGATACCCACCATAATAGCGCCCTTATTCTTCATAGCCGCAGCAATCATTGGTGCACACAAGGGCGAGTTGATGAGTGTGTCGGAGGTGATGACGGCGCTGTCGGCATCCACCTTGAAGGGTTTGGCCAGTAATACTGTTACCAGCAACGAACCAAAAACGATGATGGTCTGGTAGATGAGCACCCAGAAGCCTACTTTCCAGTTGAGCTGTGAGAGGTCGGCCAACATTGCCATAGCAAGGCAGAAGATGTAGATCAAATACATACCCGCATC
>JAGBVY010000057.1 GCA_017630115.1 Tidjanibacter sp.
CGTCTATTGAATGTTGTTGCTTATCTCCTCCGCCCTAGCCAAAGCCTTGTGGATGTGGTCGAGAACATTATCCTCGCCCACTTTGGCCACAATGCCCGACTGAACCAACACAGCCTTAACATCGGGATTGACACCCGAGAGAATGATGGTCTGACCCTCTTTCAAGGCCGAGTCGATGAAGATTTCGAGGTTGTGGACACCCGTAGCGTCGATGAAGTTTACCCTACGCATACGGATAATACGGATAGGTTGCCCCTTGCGGCCACGCTGAATCTCCTCGAAGCGGTTGGCCACACCAAAGAAGAAAGGACCTTCGATTTCATAAACCTCGGTGTTGGCGGGGATAACCAGTTTCTCCTCCTGCTCGCCTTCGGTATTGAGCAACATCTCCTTCTCGACAACCGAGACATTAACACTCTCCATAACACGTTTCATAAAGAGAACCACAGCCAAAATGAGGCCCACCTCGATGGCAATCGTCAGGTCGAAGATGACGGTCAAGAAGAGGGTGAGGAACAAGACGGCAATGTCGCCCCTCGACTGGCGGCACATCGAGCGAATAGTGCGCCAGCCACTCATATTGTACGACACAACAATCAGCACACCAGCCAAGCAGGGCATAGGAATCATACCCACCAAACCGCCCAAGAAGAGCAGCACGAGCAGCAGCACAAGGGTGTGGACAATACCTGCAATGGGGGTACGACCACCGTTGTTGATGTTGGCCATAGTACGAGCAATAGCACCGGTCGCGGGGATACCACCAAAGAATGGCACCACCATATTGGCTATACCGTTGCCAATAAGCTCCGAGTTGGAGTCGTGCTTGTCACCCACAACACCGTCGGCAACCATAGCCGACAGAAGACTCTCAATAGCACCCAGCATTGCAATAGTGAAGGCTGCAGGCAACACCGACTGAACGGTTGTAAAGAAGGTTTCGCCCTCGGCCAGAGCCGGCAGACGGAACGAAGGCAGACCCTTAGGCAACTCGTAGAGGTCGCCAATGGTCTTTATGGAGGTCACTCCACCCCACTCGCGAAGCGCCCAACAAACAAGCGTCATAACCACAATGGCCAAGAGCGAGCCTGGAATCTTCTTAGAGAACTTGGGGGTGTAGGCAATAATCAGGATGCTCACAATACCGATGAGGAACGACCACCAGTTGATGTCGCCGATGTGGTCGAAGTAGCAGGCCCACTTGTCGATGAAGTTGGCGGGGACGTTGGCGATACCCATACCAAAGAGGTCGTTCATCTGGGTGGAGAAGATGGTGATGGCAATACCACCCGTAAAGCCCACAATAATAGGATAGGGCATAAACTTGATGACGCTACCGAGTTTGAAAAGACCCATCAGCACCATCATTACACCCGCCAAAACCGTTGCTATGGCCAGACCAGCCAGACCAAACTGCTGGATGATACCATAGACAATAACGATGAAAGCACCAGTAGGGCCACCAATCTGCACCTTCGTACCACCAAAGGCCGAGATGATGAAACCAGCCAAGATGGCCGTAACCAGACCCTCAGTTGGGCCTACGCCCGAGGCAATACCAAAGGCAATGGCCAGAGGAATGGCCACGATGCCGACAATGATACCCGCCATAAGGTCTTTTGAAAACTGCTCACGATTGTAGTTCTTCAATGTTGAGAACAGACGTGGATTGTAGTCGATTGAGAATTTAGCTTTGCGCTCTTTTTTCTCTGCTTTTGCCATAGCTATAAGTTTGTGTTAGAATTGTTTGCAAGCCTATGGGGGCCTCTCGCTCCCCACTTTACGGCGACAAAGATACAACCAAATTGAGAATTGAGAATTGAGAATTGAGAATTTTTTTGATTTTGTTGTGTATATTTGTGGTACAGACAAACAACTATTACCTATGAAATACGCAATTATCTTGACTGAAAAGGGCGAAATGAAAGCGGAGCTGTATGCTGAGGAGACTCCCATCGCCGTAAACAACTTTATCAAACTTGCCACCTCGCGTTTCTACGACGGTCTGACATTCCACCGCGTCATCCCCGACTTTGTGATTCAGGGCGGTTGCCCCATTGGCAACGGAGCTGGTGGCCCGGGCTACACAATCAAGTGCGAGACCTCGGCACCTCGCCAATATCACGACAGGGGTGTGCTCTCGATGGCCCACAGGGGTAAAGATACGGGTGGCTCGCAGTTTTTCATCTGCCACAACCGCCAGAACACCCAGCACCTCGACGGCGTACACACCTGCTTCGGCAAGGTTGTAGAGGGCTTGGATGTGATTGACGACATCCGCCCCGGCGACCTCATCCTCTCCATCACCATCGTGGAGGAGTAGTTTGGCTGTCACACAAAGCTAACAATACCATTTGCAGAGTAAACATAGCCCCACCGCTCAACTGAGTGGTGGGCTATTTTTCGGGGTGTGATGCAATGCCCTTCGTGAGTGTTGTTCGTTTTGCGAAAATTTTTCTATATTTGTGGTGTCGAAAGGCTTAATGCCCGTAGATGAACATATTTGAAAGTGTTTTCGCACTGTTCCTAACAGAAAATCTGACAGTTTTCACATCGAAATCAACTCCACACTTTCTTTTTGCTACAATATTTTACCATATTGGAGTTGTATGGTTTTGGTTGACAACTAATTACAAACTAAAACTTATAGCAATGAAAAAA
>JAGBVY010000058.1 GCA_017630115.1 Tidjanibacter sp.
AGTTCTCCCAGTTCTCCCAGTTCTCCCAGTCCTCTCAGTCCTCTCAGTCCTCTCAGTCCTCCCAGTCCTCTCAGCGGTCAGCGGTCAGCTCTGCGCCTTTGGCGCGCCTAACCTCTCCGTCGCTTGCGCGACACCTCCCCTGACATAGGGGAGGAGTGGTCGTGGGGCGAACATTCGGTCGGGAGCACCACCCTCACAAAACAGGACTTGTCCTGCGAGTGCGATTTGTAGAGGAAATAAGGCGTACAAGAAAACCACCTCCCCCAAAGAGAGAGGTGGTTGTTCGGAAGTGTATCGAGTGCGATTTGTGAGGCGAGAGCAAGGCTTGCGAAGTTGAGGAAACCGCAGTTTACCGAGCGTAAATGAGGATTTCCGAAACAAGCGTAACGCAGCTATCGCCCACAAGGCGCGCTCGAATGCCCACAAGGCACAGCCGAAACCGCCTTATATATCGTCCGCACGAAACTCGTAGCCCAATCGCTTACCCGTTTGCAGACGGGTATTCTCCTGACGCGAGAGGAACTGTTCGGCCTCCACCTGCTTGACGGTATCGTAGGAGGGCACGAGCAGATCGAAGCCCAAAGCATAGAGTATAGCCTTCTCCAAAATCTCCAATATAGCCTCGCGGCTCACATTCTCGCTGCCGAAGCTATCGACCTTCCAGCTATCCTGACGTTTGCCCTCAACGAAAAACTTATTCTCCCTATTGACGAAGATGCGGCCAATGAGGTAACCCTCATCCTCGGCCCTCTTATACTTGAACGAGTCGGCCAAGAAGTTGTAGATGTTAATCACACCACAGTAGCTATTGGCTTTGTCGGCCTGCACATAGGGGTTGTGCCAGATGCGGTGGTCGCGCTCGAAGTTGAAGACGTTGGTGTGCATAACGAAGAGCAACAGGTCGCCTGCAATCTGTATTTGAGCCTCAAACTTACCCCTATCGTTATATTCGATGCGGATACGTTTGTCGATACGCTCGTCGAGTTCCTCGTCAATCTCGGTTGAGAATTCGTGGAGGGCATCTTTAAGCTCGGTGAAGAGAGCGTTAGTGTTGTCGAAAATCTGTTGTTTAAGTCCCGATTTGCTCACCAGAAGTTCTTTAATCTGGCTGCGTAACTCCGATTGTGATTCCATTTATACTGAGAAAATAGTTAATTGTCGCAAGATGAATGATTAGAGTTCGAGGAAGATTTTGCTTCCTGCGGCGATTTTCTGGCCAACTTTGAGCGAGTTGATGCGACGCAGACGGCGCTCCGACACACCTGTTGCAGCGGCCACGCGAGCCAAGTTGTCGCCCTCGCCAGAGATGACATATCGACGGCCATCCTCGGCATAGACACCATAGCCACCGACCTTATGGGTAGCCACACGGTAGAGGTCAATATCTACCCTACGCACCTCGTTGCTCGGCTGCTCCTCCTGAGAGGCCTCCTGCTCCTCGGCGGGGACGGTGATGGTGGCGGGGCTTGTGGGTAGTGCGGGCGTCACAAAGTCGGCCAGCAGGGCATTGTCGTAACGATAGAGCTCGTACTCCTCTATTATTTTTATCAGCAACTCGGCATAGAGTGGATTGGTGGCGTAGCCAGCCTTTTTGAGTCCGTGCGCCCACGCCTTATAGTCTTTGGGGTCAAGGTCGAACAGGGGGCGATACCACTTGCGTTCGCTGAGTATGAGCGAATGGTCTATGTAGCTCTCCTCCACCGAGTTGTAGGCGCGGAAGCACTCTTGCAGGGCGTCGTCGTCGTGACGCACCGAAGCACCCTGCCACGATGAGCCACACTTTATGCCGAAGTGGTTGTTGGCCTCCGTTGCGAGCCTACTATTGCCGTTGCCCGATTCGAGCAATCCTTGGGCAAGTGTAATGCTGGCGGGTATGCCATAGAGAGTCTGCTGCTCCACAGCCAGAGGTGCGTAGAGCTCGATGTACTCGGCACGAGTGAGCTTGCGCTGCTGCTGGGCGGTAGCACCAAGCGACACAGAGAGCATCGCCACAAGGATAGCTATTTTCACAAATCGTTGCATCTTCTACTTGGTATAGCCTCCCCCAAGGGGGAGGATTCAGACCACAAAGATAGATATTTTTTAATTATGCACCCCCATAAGCGCAAAAGGTTTTCCAAAATTTCTACCTTTGTGGCAGAAATCAACCACCACACACCCAATGAACACCTCGTCCATAAAGCACATACTCGTCATTAGGCTCGGCTCGCTATCGAGTGCGGCTATGTGTGTCCACGCCCTCAGGGGGCTTGTGCGCGACTTTCCCGAGCTGAGAGTGACGCTCCTCACCCACTCGGCCTATGAGCCTCTGTTTGCGGCAGTTGCGGGTGTGGATTTTCTATTTGCCGACCAGCCTCAGTATAGAGGTTTGGCGGGAAAACTACGACTGTGGTGGCACATCCAGAGGCTTGGTGCGGATGCTGTGGCCGACCTCTCAGCCACTCCCCTCTCGCGTCTGCTCTCGCAGAGTCTTACCCCGTGGCGACGACGTGTGGCCCACCTCGACAAGCAACGCCTCGAAGGCAAGGCCCTGACGCGCAAGTTCCGTAAGGTGATGGTACAACGCACACCTCTACCCACCCGCTCACGCGATTTGTTTGCCTCGCTCGGACTCCCATTTTGTATGCCCGCACCCGTAAGGCGCACCAACACCTCGGAGCTATCCCACGCTGTGGAGATTCTATCGGGCAAGAAGCGGTCGGTGTGGGTGGGCGCCTCGCTCTTGTCGTCCCACCACGGCACCTGCTACCCTCTGCCATTGGCTGCCGAGCTAATCAAACTGCTCGCCTCGCGCTACGAGAGGGTTTTTGTTTTTGGCGACGGGGAGTATCAGCGTCAGTTTTGTGAGGGTATGCAGAGCCTCTACCCCTCCACGGTGGTATCGGTTGCGGGCAAGCTCACCCTCAGTCAGCAGCTCGAATTGCTCTCCCACCTCGACGTGGTGGTCTCCATCGACAACAACATCCTACGCTTGGCCTCGCTCGTGGGCACTCCCGTCATATCGCTCTGGGGAGCCACCCACCCCTATCTCGAATCGAGTGGCTACGGCCAAGACCCCAAATATGCCATCCAGTGCGACCTGCCGTGCCGCCCCTGCTCCACCAGTGGCCGCCGACGTTGCCTCTTCGGTAGCTACGAGTGTATGAACTCCATTGCCCCTGAGGAGGTGTTTAGGAGGGTTAAGGCCATCACCGGCCGCCGCAAATAAAAGGCTGTGCCTTGTGGGTGCTTTTTGCACCAAACGTCAGAGAGCGAGTTCCTCACTTACCTTAGTAAGCTGCGGACTCGCTCCTTAGTTTGGCACAAAAATTCCTCCACAAATCACTGCCTTTGGATGTGAGTCAAACGTCTACTGCCTACCGACTACCGACCTAAGGCTTTAAGGGCCTTAGGGGCTTTAATGTATTATTGGGCCTATGGGGCTTATCCCCAAAACCTCTCTTAATTTTCAATTTTCAATTCTATTTCTCTCTTTCTGTCGGAAAAACACGCCATCCGTCGGAAAAATTCTACAATCCGTCGGGAATTTGTGACACATCAGAATATATTTCTTATATTTGTAAGTTGTAAAACAATGTGCCGAGATAATCGTATAACAACAATAAATTTTCAAACTAACAAAACAACAAACAAAATGAAAAAGAACACTTACGTTTCGCCCGCCATTGAGGTTGCCCAGATGGTAATCGAGCAGGGCATTGCCGCAAGTCCCGCCAATGGTACTGTGGAGGACATCTACCTGAATGAGGATGATGTAGTGTGGTAAACCAAAGTTAAACAATTAGCAAAAAAGAAAACAACGATGAAAAAGATTTTTTACATTATTGCAAGTGCTATTGTAGCTTTGGGCGCAGTAGCTTGCCAGAACGACATTGAAGAGGGTATCAAACCCGAGAACAAAGGCGAGGGCCTTTCGTTCACCGCAGAAATCGCCGACATCACCCGTATTGCAGTATTGGATAGCGACGACGCTAATTACGACAAAAAACTCGTTTGGGAGGGCGGCGAGACTATCGTTGTTAATGGCGACGAGGACAAGACTTTCAACTTCACCAACACTGAGGAGAATCCCTACCTTTTCTCCTGCGCTGAGGAGGGTGTAGAGACTCTTAAAAATGGCACGAGGACTCTTACATTCAAACAAGAGGGCAATCACGAGGCTGGTCCTGCAAAGACCATTATACTCGGAGGCGGCATCGATTTCACCCAAGAGAACCCCAAAGCACAAATCTCTCTGGTAGGCGGTGGCCTGATTTTCCACTTCAACTGCACCGAGGAGACCGTACTCAAATGGTATTGCCCCACTGAGGAGGATTGTGGCTATTTCGATGGCAGTGAGGCTGAGAAGACCTTTGCTGCTGGCGAGCACTACATTTCTGTTGAGGGCGGTAGCAACGATGACGTCACCCGCCAGATGACCCTCGAAGCTTGGATTGGTGGCGTTAAGATTAAAACAATTACTAGAATTTTCAATGATGGCAAAATCTACAACTTGGGCGAGATTAAACCTGAGGTATGCGACTTTACTATCGTTGGTGGCCACCAAGGTTGGGACACAGCGAATGGCGATGCAATGTACAAGATTGCAGATAGCAACACCTATATGAGGGCCAATGTTACTCTCACCGATGCAGGCTTCAAATTCTACAACGCAACCACCGAGATTATCACTGTTGAGCACCCCGCTGTAACTACTGGCGAGGAGGGTGACTGGTATCTCCAACCCAATGCTAACTGGAAAAAAGACGGTGCTCGCTTTGCAATCTATTTCTTCGACGACTCAAAAGGCTACAAAGATTGGGTAAGTATGAAGGATGACAATGGCGATGGTATCTATGTAGCAAACAATCCCGATACAGGCTTAACATACCAAAAAATGATCTTCTGCCGTATGAATCCTGCCAATCCAACCAACGACTGGACCAACAAGTGGAATCAGACTGGCGACTTGGTAATTGCTGAAGCTGGTAGCAACAACTGCTATGCAGTTAAGGAAGGCACTTGGGACAATGGTGACAAATCTTGTTGGAAAGTACACACCCCCGAAATTAAAGATGCTTGGACTGAGGAGGTAGAGCAAGTAACCGAGTATTGGTTTGGTATGGGCGAGGGCTTCGACATCACCAATTGGGTTGACGGTTGGACCAACAACTATGGTGGAGACAACATTGTAGTTGCAGACACAGCCAAAACCTACGACATCTACTTCTACCACGAGACTATGCAGGATTGGGGTGGCTTCGGTTTCTCCTATGTCGTACTTGAGCACGGTAGCGCAGCGCCC
>JAGBVY010000059.1 GCA_017630115.1 Tidjanibacter sp.
AGAAATCAAAACCAAGCCTTGAAAACCCCTCACAAATCGCAATTTCGAGAGCTGCATAAAAAAGCTACAAACGTTAGAATAGAAAATAAACTATGAAAACTGCAATTTTCCCCGGCTCGTTTGACCCGTTTACCTCTGGTCATCAGGCTTTGGTAGCCGAGGGCTTAAAGATTTTCGATAGGCTGATTATTGCCGTGGGAGAGAATCAGGATAAGCGCGGACTGCTCACTATTGAGAATCGCAAGAGGTTAATCTCAGACCTATACAAAGACGAGCCTCGTGTGGAGGTGGTGAGCTACCACGGACTCACGGGCGAGTACTGCCGCGATAGGGAGCTGAAATTTATGCTCAGGGGTATGCGTAATACTGTCGATTTCGACTATGAGCGCAATATGATGCAGATTAACCAAAGGCTCTATCCTGAGATTACCACCGTGATGCTTTTTACCCCTTCGGAGTATGTGGCTGTGTCGAGTAGCGTTATTAGAGAGATTCTCAGTTTCGACGGCGATGTGGCTCAATTTATGCCCGAGGGAGTAGATTTGAAGAGATACTTATAGAAAACAATAGATTTTAACCACAACTATAAATACAAACTTATGATGCAATTTTCGGCTGAGATGATTGCTGCCGGTTTGGGCGGCGAGATTGTTGGCAATAAGGATGTTACGGTTAGCACTTTTGCTAAAATTGAAGAGGGTAAGGCGGGCGCATTGTCCTTTATGGCCAACCCCAAATATGAAAACTATGTCTATACTACCGACTCGTCGATTGTGATTGTCAATCGCTCGTGGCAACCCCAAAAGCCCGTCAAGGCAACGCTCATCAAGGTGGACGATGCCTACGGATGCTTTGCCAAACTGCTCGAAATGTATGTGGCCTATAAGCCCCAGAAAAAGGGCGTTCATCCCACTGCTGTTGTGGCCGATAGTGCCAAGGTGGGTGAGAATTGCTATATCGGTGCCTATGTTGTGATTGACGAGGGCGCAGAGATTGGCGACGGTGTGAAGCTCTATCCCCACGTCTATGTGGGCGACGGAGCTAAGGTTGGCAATGGCTCAACTCTCCACTCGGGTGTGAAGGTGTATGAGGGTTGCCGCATCGGCCAGAGGTGTATTATCCACTCTGGCGCAGTCATCGGTTCGGATGGCTTTGGCTTTGCCCCCAATGCTAAGGGTGAGTACGATAAGATTCCTCAGATTGGTATCGTGGAGATTGAGGACGATGTTGAGATTGGCGCAAATACCTCTATCGACCGCGCCACTATGGGCGCTACCATCATCCGTAAGGGTGCTAAGTTGGACAACTTGGTGCAGATAGCTCACAATGTTGTAGTGGGTGAGAATACGGTTATGGCTGGTTTGTCGGCCATAGCAGGCTCGTCCAAGGTGGGCAAGAATTGTATGATTGGTGGCCAAGCCGGCATTGTGGGTCACATTAGTGTAGGTGACCGCACTGTTGTGGGCGCACGCTCGGGTGTCACTTCGGCTCTACCCGAGGGGTCGCAGGTTATGGGCTTCTACGCTATTGAGGCTGGTAAATTCCGCAGGGCCAATGCCGTATATCGCAACCTGCCAGAGTTGCAGCGTGCCGTAAGAGAACTTAGGCGCGAGGTTGAGGAGCTGAAAAACCAGTCTAAATAGGGCTGTAAGCAAAACAAGACTAAGATGTTGCACGAGGGCGAGAAGAGTGCGGGTGGACGCATTATTATGGGCATTGACCCGGGTACAAACCGTATGGGTTACGGGGTGTTGGAGGTCTTGGGTCGTAATAAGCTCCGCGCTGTGGTCATAGGCGACATCGATATGGTTAAGATGAAAGACCCCTACGACAAGCTACGCTATATCTTCAATAGAGTGCTTGCGTTGGTGGACGAGTATAGACCCGATGAGGTGGCTTTGGAGTCGCCATTCTTTGGCGAGAATGTCCAGAGTATGCTCAAACTGGGTAGGGCTCAGGGAGTGGCTATGGCGGCGGCTCTGTGTAGGGGACACAAGGTATTTGAGTATGCCCCTCGTAGGGTCAAGCAGGCCATAACCGGCAATGGTGGCGCTGCCAAAGAGCAAGTGGCCGCAATGCTGAAAAGTATGCTTGGGGTGGAGTACAATCCCAAGAGGCTCGATGCAACCGACGGCTTGGCTGTGGCGCTGTGTCACTATTTCGAGAGTTCTTCGCCGATTCCCCACCAAACGGTATCGCGAAAGCGGGTGGCGAGCAAGAGTAGCTCGTGGGAGAGTTTTGTGGCGGGCAATCCCGATAGGGTAGTAAAGGAGTCTGGCGGCAAGGTTGCCGGGAGCGTAAAGAAGAAAAATGTTTAACTTAATTTAATACACACTATGAAAAAATTCTTGTTTATAGTTGCAGCAGCGCTGTTGGCTGTTGGTTGCAACAACACTAAGAGCTATGTTGTAGAGGGTAATATCGAGGGCCTGAGTGGCAATGTGGCTGTGATGACTATGGATGGCACAGAGGTTTTGGCCCAGCAGGAGGTCACCGATGGTACATTCAGTTTTACGGTTGAGAGTGCTAACCCCTTGTTTGCTGTGCTGGTGATTGATGATCAGCAGGTAGCACCCTTGTTTATTGATGGTACTCCCATCGTGGTAGAGGGTAATGCAGAGGATTTGACCTCCGTGATGGCCAAGGGTACTCCCTCCAACGACGCCTACACTGTTTTCAATAAGAAGCAGATGGAGGTGATGATGCCTTTGTTTAGTGAGGATAGTGAGGCTACCACCGAGCAACTTATGGAAGCATTTGGTATTATGCA
>JAGBVY010000060.1 GCA_017630115.1 Tidjanibacter sp.
AGATTCTGCACCCTCACATCGTCGGTAGAAACAAAGGCTATCTGCGCTGCCAACTCCTTCATTGTCAGTCGCCCCGAGTCGTTGCCTGCGATGGTTATCACTCCCCCCTGAGGTTTAGACAATCCGGCAATAGTCCTCAGAAGTGTGCTTTTGCCCGTACCGTTGCGACCAATCAGTGCTGTGAGTTCGCCCCAGCCGAAGCCCACATTAGCCCCAGCCATAAGCACCCTCTGGCCATAGCCGAGGGTCACGTTGTGGAGCTGGATGGTGTATATTCTTTCGGAATTCTGCATAGGGCCAAGCTACATCATTATCTTGCGGTTACGGAAAATCACAACTACGACAATAGGAATGCCAACAAGTGCCGACACGGTGTTGATTGGCAAAGTCACATCGCCCGAAAGGAGCGAGGTGGCAATGTCGCACAGCAGCATAATGGTCGCACCCGAGAGCATTGTGGCAGGCACAAGCACCTTATGGTCGGCCTCGCGGAAGAGCATACGGGCAACGTGTGGCACAGCAAGGCCAATGAAACCGATAGGGCCACAGTAGGCCGTCACCGTACCCGCAAGCAGCACCGTCGTAAGCGTCACCATAAAACGTGTGCGCTTTATATTGAGTCCCATTGTACGGGCGTAGTTTTCTCCCAAAAGGAGTATGTTGAGTGGTTTGATTAGAAGCACCGAGATAACCAATCCCACCACAATAACCGGGACAATCACCCAGAGTTGCGAGAGAGTTACGCCTCCGAGCGAACCCATAGTCCAAACAACATAGGATTTCAGTGCTCCCTCAGGCGAGAGGTATTGCATTATCTCCACCAGAGCCGAGGCTGCGCTACCAAACATCATACCTAGTATGAGTACGGTCATAATGTTTTTTATGCGAGCCGTAACGGCCATAACAACCATCATTATGAGTGCCGAGCCAATCCAAGCAGCACCCGCCACACCCACATTATGCACCACAGGGTCGGAGGTGGCCACACCCAACAGAGGCAATCCCAACAACATTATCGAGACACCCAAGCTCGCACCCGAGCTTACACCCAACACATAGGGGCCTGCCAGTGGGTTACGAAAGAGGGTCTGCATCTGCAAGCCCACCGTAGAGAGAGCCGCACCCGCAAGCAGAGCCATAACAGCCTTAGGAAGTCGAAAATTGCGGACAATCAGTTGCAGAGGCTCAGCAGAGGCTTCGGGAGTTGCACCAAAGAGTCCTCGCCACACCTCTCCCAAAGGTATGGCGACACTACCAATGGCCAAGTCCACCACAAACAAAACCACGGTGGCCACAGCAAAGAGAGCAAAGAGTATGTTGTGTCTTCTTCTCATCATTGTACCTTTTCGTAGTAGTAGAGCTCACGCTCCTGGCGCAGAGCTTCGGGATGGAGGATTGAAATCATATCGGCCAATACCACATCGGCCCTGAGTGCGCCACTCTCCCAGAAGTCGCTACCTCCCGAGCGAGTGCTGCGTGCGGTGCAGTTGTAGATATTGCCCGAGCTAACTGCCTTAGTTGTAGAGAACTTGGGGTTGGAGCTAATCAGTTGTGCCTTGGTGCGGGCGTCGTTGGGGTGGAGCCAAAAGTCGGCCTTTGAGAGATAGACATAGGCACTCTCGCCACTTATCGGGCGCGACAGTCCGCTGCGCCCCTCTCCGCCACAAATATACTCGCCACCGGCATCCTCAATCAGACGCACCACATAGCTATCGTCGGCCGGCACAAACCATACATCTTTATAGGGGGCATTGAGCATAACCTTTGGTCGGCCCTCAGCTCCGAGCACCGAAAGGCGTAGGCTCTCGTAGCGCTCGGCAATACCACCAAACATCTCCTCGGCCTCGGCCCTACGGTCGAAAATTTCGCCAAAAGCTACCACCCACTCACTCTTACCAAGAGGGGTGGTTTCGGTGTGGTCGGCAATATAGACATAGGGGATATGGAGTTCGTCCAACTTGGCCGACATTGCCCCATTTTCGCCCGAAGTGCCATAAATAAAGACCACATCGGGACGCATTGAGGCCAACACTTCGTAATTTATATAGGCATCGTAGCCCACCTCCTTCGTTCTGCCATCGGCCACAGCCTCAACAAGATATGGATTCGACAAATACTCCGAGCCACTCACACCCACAATGCGCTCAACACAACCGAGTGCATCTACAAAAGCCGTATGGCTCGACGACATACAAACCACCTTCTGGGGGTTGGCTCCAATGGTTATGCCCTCGAAACCCTCGGGTGCCACCTCTCCCGCACGGGCAATAAAAATCTCCTTCACGACCCCTTTGCTACCGGGCCAAGGAGAGAGAATACGCAGTACGGAGGATTGTCCCTCGGTGGCAAAAATGGTATAGCCCTTCGAGGCGTGGGGCACATAGAGCTCTTCGCCCCACTCCACCCTCTTCGGAGATGAGCCACAACTGCACAGCAAAACCAGTGCAAGACCACAGAGTAGAATATGACAAAACCTTTGAAGCATAGAGTACAAAAGTACGAAAGATTTTAGGAATTTCACTTAACGTCCAAGAATTATTCCCCAAAAAAGCGTACTTTTGCCCTCACTCCGAGAGATTCAAACCACTTAAAGGGCACAACAACAATGGGCAAAGCCATATCCATAGCCGATAGTTTCAACACCCGCAAGCTACTACGCTACACACTGCCAACAATCGTGATGATGATTTTCACCTCGATTTACAGCGTTGTGGATGGCATTTTCGTATCCAACTTTGCCGGCAAGACCGCCTTTGCTGCCATCAATCTCATCTACCCCGTTGTGATGGTCGTTGGCTCACTGGGCTTTATGATGGGAGCAGGAGGTAGCGCCTTGGTGGCCAAGATACTCGGCGAGGGCGATGGCGATAGGGCCAAAAGGAGCTTTTCGCTCATCACCTACGTCACCATAGGAGCAGCCACCACCCTGAGCATTGTGGCTCTCATTCTGCTCAAACGCATTTCCATTTGGTTGGGCGCTGAGGGGCAGATGCTTAGCGACTGCATACGCTACGGGCGAATAGTTATCGTTGCTCTGCCTGCATTCTTGTTGCAATGTATGTTTCAGCCATTTATGGTGGCAGCCGATCGTCCCTCTCTGGGACTAAAATTTGCCATTGTAGCAGGCCTCACCAACATCCTCTTTGACTACCTCTTTATTGTCCTCTTTGGTTGGGGGTTGGAGGGTGCCGCCTACGCCACTGCGCTCAGTCAGTGTGTGGCAGGTATCGGCCCTCTCATCTATTTCCTCTGCCCAAACAGCAGTATGCTACATCTGGGTTCCACAAAGTGGGAGGGCGGAGTGTTACGTCAGACCTGCCTGAATGGCTCGTCGGAGATGGCAACCAACATCTCGGCCTCGATAGTTGTTATGCTCTACAACGCCCAACTACTCAAATACATAGGCGAGAATGGAGTGGCGGCCTACGGAGTGATTGGCTATCTGCTATTTATCTTCACAGCCATATTCTTTGGCTACTCTACCGGTTCTGCCCCCATAGTGAGCTACAACTACGGCGCAAGGCGCCACAGCGAGCTCCGAGGAGTGGTGCATCGTAGCTACCGACTGATTGCAATCTTCTCCATAGGCTTAACTTTGGCCGCAGAATTGCTGTCAGCTCCTCTGGCCCAACTCTTTGTGGGCTACAATCAAGAGCTCTACCAGCTCACGCTCAAAGCGCTGAGAATCTACTGTTTGTCGTTCCTACTGGCGGGCGCAAACATCTACACCTCGGCTCTCTTTACAGCCCTCAACAACGGCCCCATTTCGGCCATCATATCCTTCTCGCGCACACTCATATTTGAGTGTGGAGCGGTGATTGCCATACCTTTATTGATAGGTATCGACGGCATTTGGTGGGCCATAAGTTTTGCCGAGAGCGCAGCCCTCGTTATGAGCCTTGGCTTCCTCTGGCGCTATCGTCACCGCTACAAATTAGTTGAATAACCCCAAAAAACGACAATAACAATGAGCTTTAACAACAACGGCATCAGCAAAGAGATGGAGTGGGTAATCCTCTCGGAAGAGGCTCTACGTCAGAGTGGCAAACTATATGACCAAGAGCCAATACCCGCAACCAAAGGCCCCTTTGAGGGGTGCGACACCCTTACGGAGGTGGTAATCGACAACACGGAGAGAAAAATCCCCTACCGCGCCTATGCCAATTGCAGCAATCTCACAAGTGTCATCATTGAGGAGGGTGTAGAGGAGATAGATGCCTTTGCCTTTGCTAGCTGTTCGAGCCTAAAAAGCATTGCCCTACCAGAGAGCCTAACCACACTCTATGACTGCGTCTTCGAGGGGTGCGAAAGCCTCACCGAGCTCACCCTCCCTAGCCAAATGGAGTGGTTGGGCGAGTTTCTCTGCTACCACTGCGACAATCTCAGCAAAGTCTATTGCAAAGCTCCGGTGCCACCTGAGGCCAACAGCGATATGTTTTTCTCCACCTCCGAGAATCTGAGGATATACGTTCCAAGCCGAAGCGTCGAGGCATATCGCTCGGCCGAGTATTGGAGCGAATATGCCGACCAGATTGTAGGCTACGACTTTTAAGCTGCCACAAACTAAAATACACCGATGGGCATCGTAGCTACTCTCCTTAGTGGTTTTACGTTTTGCCCCCGAAGAGATACTTTTACTCCCAGAAACAGAAAAACACCACAAAGAAGATGAAAAATAGCAAAGAATTTTGGCGCGTAGTGAAGTTTGTGCTCTTCTCGGCAAGCGCTGGTATTGTGCAAATTGGCTCGTTCACACTCCTCAACGAGCTGACCGACTGGCCCTACTACGCCTGCTACCTACCCTCACTGCTGCTGTCAATCCTTTGGAACTTCACCCTCAACCGCAAGTTCACCTTCCGTTCGACGGCCAATGTGGCTGTTGCGATGTTGAAGGTCGTAGGTTACTACTGCATCTTTACCCCCACAACCACCCTATTGGGCAACTGGCTCGCCGAGGGTCTTGGGTGGAACGAATACTTGGTGACGGCCATCAATATGGCACTCAATCTCTCCACCGAGTATCTCTTCCAGCGCT
>JAGBVY010000061.1 GCA_017630115.1 Tidjanibacter sp.
CAAACAAGAAGGCGAGTCCGCAGCTTACTAAACGTAAGTGAGGAACTCGCCTATCGAAGAGCGGTGCAAAATTTGCCCACTATATGCGTTTTTTAGAATTCGGAAGTGAACTTGAAACGTATATCCGGAAACTTCTCAATCGCCAACTGCAACGCATAGGATGTGTCGGCCAAAAAGACGTCGCGTCCGTGCTTATCGACAGCCATATTGGTAAATTTGCGACGCTTGAAATCGGCCAGCTGCTCGGCGTTGTCGCTCTCAATCCAACAAGCCTTATGGATGGCAATAGGCTCCCAGCGACACTTGGCACTATACTCGTGTTCAAGACGATACTGGATAACCTCAAACTGCAACGCGCCCACCGTACCGATGATTTTGCGGCCATTGAGCGACGAGGTAAAGAGCTGTGCCACACCCTCATCCATAAGCTGGTCGATACCTTTGGCGAGCTGTTTGAACTTCTGGGGGTCGGCATTTTCGATGTAGCGGAACATCTCGGGTGCAAAGGATGGTATGCCCGTAAATTTGAGCTTTTCGCCCTCGGTAAAGGTGTCGCCAATCTTGAAGTTGCCCGTATCGTGCAGACCCACAATATCGCCTGCATAGGCCACATCCACCACCGATTTTTTCTCGGCCAGAAAGACGCTGGGTGAGGAGAACTTCATCTGCTTGCCGCTGCGAACGTGGAGGTAGTTTTTGCCCCTCTCGAAGGTGCCGCTGCAAATCTTCAAAAATGCCAGACGGTCGCGGTGGTTGGGGTCCATATTGGCGTGAATCTTGAACACAAAACCCGTCATTTTCTCCTCGGTGGCTTCAACAATGCGACTCTCGGTTGGGGCAGCGTGGGGCGAGGGGGCTATGCGTATGAATGTTTCGAGCAACTCCCTGACACCAAAGTTATTGACTGCACTACCGAAGAATACAGGAGCCAACAGACCTTGCAAGTAGAGGTCGCGGTCGAAGGGTTCAAAGAGCTCGGACACCATATCAAGATTCTCCTCCAACTCGGCAGCGTTGCCTGCACCTATATATTCGCCCAGTTCGGGGTCGTCGAGGGTCAGATGGATGCTCTCGGCAATGTATTGCCTATCGACCTCTTTGAAGAGTGCGAGGCTCTGGTCGTAGATATTATAGACACCTTGGAACGAAGGGCCACTACCTATGGGGAACGAAAGAGGGCGCACCGCAATCTGCAACTCCTGCTCAATCTCCTCCAATAGCTCGAAGGGATCTTTGCAGGGGCGGTCGAGTTTGTTTACAAAGACCATCACCGGGGTTGAGCGCATACGGCAGACGTTCATCAGTTTGCGTGTCTGACTCTCCACACCCTTTGCGCCATCAATAACAATGATTACCGCATCTACAGCTGTCAGTGTGCGGTAGGTATCCTCGGCGAAGTCTTCGTGACCGGGGGTGTCGAGGATATTGATTTTCGACCCCTGATACTCAAACTCCATCACCGAAGTAGCCACCGAAATACCCCTCTGTCGCTCAATCTCCATAAAGTCGGAGGTGGCTGTTTTTTTGATTTTATTGCTCTTGACAGCGCCTGCAACGTGGATAGCGCCACCAAAGAGTAGCAATTTTTCGGTCAGTGTGGTCTTACCCGCATCGGGGTGGGCAATTACGGCAAAAGTTCGCCTGCGTTTAATCTCGTCTTTTAACGATGCCATATATTCTTTTTTTATTGTCTAACGTCTAAGGTCTAACGTCGAAAGTCCTAAGTCAAAAACTCTCAACTTTCAACTCTCAATTCGTGGGATAGTCGAGCGTGTAGTGCAATCCTACGCTCTCTTTGAGTGCCGCAGCCTGCTTAATGATTAGATAACCCACCTCAATGAGGTTGCGAAGCTCGCAGAGGTCCACATTCAGACGACTCTTTTGGTAGAGTTCCTCCGTCTCGCGGTAGATGATTGCCATACGACTCAGGGCCCTTTCGAGCCTCAGGTTGGAGCGCACAATGCCAACGTAGTAGCTCATAATCTGCTGCATCTCCTTGTAGTTCTGAGTGATGAGAATCATCTCCTCGGTAGCCACCGTGCCATCGTCGTTCCAGTCGGGTATGTCCTCCTCAAACTTCAACTCTGCGAGCCTACCTATGGAGTGGGCCGCCGCTTTGGAGGCATAGACCACAGCCTCAATCAACGAGTTGGAGGCCAAGCGATTGGCACCGTGAAGTCCCGTGCATGCACTTTCACCCAAAGCATAGAGGCGGTGGATGGTGCTCTCGCCATTGAGATTGACCTTTATGCCGCCACAGCAGTAGTGTGCGCCGGGAGTTACGGGAATCATATCTTTGGTGATGTCTATACCCAGCGTGAGGCACTTCTGGTAGATATTTGGGAACTCACGCATAGTCTCTTCGGCGGGCTTGTGGCGCACGTCGAGGTAGAGGTATTCGGCACCCGTAATTTTCATCTCGTGGTCCATACTACGGGCCACCACATCGCGCGGAGCAAGCGACCCCATAGGGTGGTACTTGTGCATAAACTCCTTGCCATTTTGGAGTTTGAGTATAGCACCGTAGCCCCTCATTGCCTCGGTGATGAGGAAGGCGGGACGCTCGGAGGGGTTGTAGAGCACCGTTGGGTGGAACTGGATATAGGCCATATTCTCAATTATACCCTTGGCTCTGTGAACCATAGCAATGCCGTCGCCAGTGGCTACCGCTGGGTTGGTAGTTGTGTGGTAAAGGTTGCCCACACCACCCGTACTAACCACCGTCACCTTCGAGAGTATGGTAAGGATGCGCTCGTGCTTGATGTCCATAACATAGGCACCATAGCACTCGATGTTGTCCATACGCCTATTGACCTCTTCGCCAAGGTGGTGCTGGGTGAGTACATCAATGGCAAAGTGATGTTCGAGAATCTCGATATTGGGATGACGCTTGACGGCACTCACCAGTGCGCGTTCAATCTCTGCGCCGGTGAGGTCTTGGTGGTGGAGAATCCTATGCTCGGTGTGGCCACCCTCGCGGTGGAGTGAGTAGCGTCCTTCGGGCGTTTTATCGAAGTGAGTACCCCACCCAATCAGGTCACGAATACCCTCAGGCGCACCCTCAACAACCATCCTTACAGCCTCCTCGTCGCACTTGCCTGCGCCACAGATGAGTGTGTCGCTAATGTGCTTCTCGAAGGTGTCGGGCGGATAGGTCACACAACAAATGCCACCCTGCGCAAAGCGGGTGTTGCACTCTCTAATCTCGTCCTTGGTAACGATGATTACACTTCCTTTGTCGGCCACTTTGAGCGCAAAGGAGAGTCCTGCAACACCACTACCAATAACCAAAAAATCAGTTTTTCTCTTCATCTTTTTCGGCAAATTACGAACATAGCCACAAAAGTAGAAATAAATTATTATTTTTAACCCATCAAAGAGTTATATTTTATGCAAGCAGCACACAAGCAATGGCAAAAACTCATCCTCCAATGGGGTCGTGAGATGCGTCTTGAAAGGGGTTTGTCGCAAAATACCATTGCGGCCTACACCCACAATGCCGACGATTTTGCCACTTGGTGCATCCACCTCTGTCCGCCCAAAACACCCACGGCTGTATGCAAGGAGGATGTAGAGGGTTTCCTGCTTGAACTCTACGAGCGTGGCACCACCCCCACCACCCAAGCTCGCACCCTATGTGCCCTACGCAGTTTTTTCTCCCACTTGGTTGAGCACGAGCTACTTGACAACTCCCCCACCGAGGGCATCCACCCCCCAAAGGCGGAGCGCCCATTGCCCGACACTCTCACCATCGAAGAGATTGATGCAATGCTTTCGACCATCGACCTCAGCGAGCCAAGTGGTCACCGCGACAGAGCCATTGTGGAGCTGCTCTACTCGTCGGGACTAAGGGCCTCGGAGCTAACATCGCTGCGACTGAGCGATTTGAAGTGGGACGATAGCATCCTCTCCGTCAAAGGCAAGGGTAGCAAGTGGCGCCTTGTACCGATGAGCGGTGAGGCAATGCGTCAGCTACGCCTCTATCTGAGTTGCAGAGCCCAGTTTGCCACCTCCGACTCGCAAGATAGTCTATTTCTCAACCAGCGTGGCGGGACACTGTCGCGTATGAGTGTCTATACGATTGTCAGCCGTGCGGCCGAGCGTGCCGGTATAGCCAAGAGTGTTTCGCCCCATACCCTACGCCACAGTTTTGCCACCCACCTGCTCGAAGGCGGGGCCGACATACGCCAAGTACAGGAGCTCTTGGGTCACGAAAACATCACAACAACGGAGATTTACACCCACCTCAACACCTCCCACCTCCACAACATAATAGACTCTCTACCCCTGTCGCACTCCAAGAAGTAATACCTCCATTTCGGCGACCAATAGCGAGCCTCATAAAAACGCCATTTTCTGTTGGAAAGTGGTGTTTTATTATTTTATAAGGTATAATGTGAGAAAATTTTATTATATTTATCCCACCAATTTGGGATATTATACATCCAACAGAACAAACAATAATCGAAAACATATAAAACATCTTGCGTTATGAAACAACTCTTTCGCACCCTAACCCTGCTTGCACTGCCTCTCGTGGTGGCAGCCTGCAACACCGACTACAACTTCGACAATATCTCGCTCGAAGTTACGGTTGGCGACGCCGAGGGTATTGCCATACCTCTGGGCGAAACGGGCGAGATTACCCTCGCATCACTTCTGGAAGAGTCGGGCCTCGAAACCGACGACAACGGCACCTACGGATTCTCGTTTAGCGACTCGATGAGCTATACAGCCTCTCTGGGTACAATCGACCCCATCACAGGCATTGCCCCCACCATCGACCCCGTATCGGCTTCGTTCATAGGCAACATCAACGCCAACATTCCCACCTTCTCGGCCTCGAAAGAGCTTGCCTTCCCCTCGGGCGTTACGGGCGGTATGGATATTCCCGCAGGCTTTCCTCTGTTGGGTCAGGACTTTAATATGCACTACGACCCCCACACCTTTGAGGGTAATTTTCAGGTGGAGGTTCCCGAGCAGATTGCCTCCGTCAAGACCATCTACTTTGGCGCCAATGGCGAGGGCTCAACCATCGACCTGCAATTTGATTTGGGTGGCATAGCTGGTGTGAGCGACAAGCGCCTTATTGAGAAGTTCAACATTGAGCTTCCCGCAGGATTCACTCTCGACAAAGTGGCCGGCGAGCCTATCAATGATTATGTTACTATCTACCCTGGCGAGGGCTCTTCCACCCCCAACCACTTCCACATTGAGAACTACAATATGACAGGCAATCATCTGAGTGTTGCTATTTGCGTGAAGAGTGTCGATTTGTCGAGCCACACCATCTCCCAAGAGGGTATGCTAACCATTAGCGAGAATGTAACCTACGACCTCGACTTCACCGGCTCATTCAAAGCAGGCAGAGTGGAGGCCACATCACCCAAGGTGACTGTGGAGGCCAACCTCTCCCTCTACGAGGCAACCTTCGTTACCAACAACGTTTCATACTCTTTTGAGTATTCCTCGCCCCTTACGAAGAGCATAGAAGTTCCCGAGGAGATTAAGGCCATCTACGGCATCTCTATCCTCGACGATACGACAGGTAACGCTCCCCAACTCTCGCTCGCTATGGACATCGAGAACGCACCCGTCGATATGCTCGGACTGAGAAATGTGGAGATTACCCTTCCGAGCTACATCCAGTTGGCTACTGGCCAATCGGGTTGGTCCTATCAGAATGGCAAACTCACAGGCGACTTCCCCGAGATAAATACTAGTGGCACAATCGACTTGGGCACATTTGAGATTGTCGGCATTGGCGAATTGGATATTCAGCAAGGCGTAATCGACCTTTCGGGCGAGATAGGCATCAAGGCCGACATCGCTCTGCCCGAGGGTAAGGAGGTAACCCTTCGTGTGACCCACGAGGATATGGTCATCGCGCCCAAGATTGAGCTGCCCGACCTTAGGGTGGAGAGTATCAGTGGCCTGATCGACCCCGACTTCGGCGACCTCGTAGAGCCCGTTGAGGTTGAGTTGGGCGACTTCACTGCCTCACTCGAAGGCATTGAGATGGATCTGAACATTGCCTCACCCATACTGAATGTTTCGGTACTCAACCCCATTGGCGTGGGTATCGACGCCATTGTCAAGATTGACGCCTACAAGGAGGGAGCGGTGGCCAAGAGCGTCTCCACCCCAATTATGACCATTGCACCTGCCGAAGGTGGTCAGCCCACAAGGAGCGACCTTTGTATTGTTGGCGACCCCACCGTTCTGCCAGCGGGAGTTAGCTACTACCTTGTCGATGGCCTGACAGACCTGATCGGTCTGCTGCCCGACAAGCTCGTGATGACCCTCAGCGCCGAAACCAACAAGAGTCAGCCCCACACCATCACCCTCCAAGACTCCTACACCTTTGAGGTGGACTACTCGGTGGAGGCTCCCCTGGCATTCTCGCCTATGGAGAATGGCCACATCAGCTACACCACAACTATTGAGGATGTCGATTTGAGCAGCCTGAAAGATGTGGCGGTAGTAATTGAGAGCCTCAGTGTCAATATAGCTTCCGAGAGTACGCTGCCTATCGACCTTACGATGTCGGTAGAGCTGCTCGACGAGAGTGGCGCTCCTATTGAGTGTGTAACCTCCTCTACTGTGGGTAAGATTGAGGGTACAACCGAGACTACCCCCAAGCAGTCGGAGTGCTCGCTGACACTCAACATCCAGACCCCTGAGGGTGTGTCGCCCTTTGCGGAAATTAGTCGCACCAAGCAAGTTCGTTGCCTCCTCGAAGGCACAACTTTGGCCGGCGGCTCGTTGCGTCCCGACCAAAAGATTGCGGCCAAGCTCTCGCTTATGCTCGACAAGGGTATAACCATCGACCTCGGCACTATCGTTCCCGAAGAGAATAAACCCGAACCCAACGAACCCTAAACCCCTGCCAAGTAGATTATGCAGGTATAAATCGGATGGTTCAAATCCAGATTAAGAAAGAGAGAAATTTTGTGTATTAAGACAAGAGAACAATCATGAAAAGGATATTTAGTGTAATAGTAGCTGTGGGAGCGATGTTGCTTATGGTAGAGTCGGCAGAGGCTCAACTCCGCACCTCCTACTTTATGAACGGCTCGACTGACCGCTACAACCTCAACCCCGCGCTCTCGCCCCAGAGGGGCTATATTGCCATTCCCGTAGCAGGTGGCCTCTACACCTCGCTCGAAAGCAACTTCCTCAGCGTCGATAACTTCTTCTATCCCAATGGTGAGGGTAATGGCGTTGTGACCTATATGCACAAGAGTGTTTCGGCCGAGGAGTTCCTATCCAAACTACCCGACCAAAACTACTTTGAGTTGGGTCTGAACGACCAAATCTTCGCTATGGGCAACTACTTCAAGGGAGGTTTTTGGTCGTTAGGCGTGCGCCTACGCTCGGAGACCACCATTGACGTGCCCAAAGATTTCTTTGCCCTAACAAAAACCCTCTCGCAGGGCATCTACGACATCTCGGGTATGGGCATCGAGAGTAGCAACTTTGTTGAGGCCGCTCTGGGCTACACCTTCCCTGTGCAGGATGTCTTTACGCTCGGTTTCCGTGCCAAGCTGCTGTTGGGCTTGGCTCATATGAGCGCCAAAATCGACAAACTCAATGTAGATATTGGCTCGGAGAGTTATAGGGCCGATATGGCTGGTAGCTTCGAGGCCAACATTGCAGGCTACAACTTCGACCAGATGACCGGCGAGATTACAATGGATAAGTTTGTGGGCCACCTCACCGACTTCTCCAACTTCGACCCCTCCAACATCAAGAGCATAGGATTTGCCTTTGATGCCGGTATCGAGTGGACTTTCCGCGACGAGCAGATTCGCCTCTCGGCAGCTGTCAATGACCTCGGCTTCAATGCTTGGAATGCCAACAACTCCTTCTGCGCCACCATTGACAACATCACTTTTGCCTTCAATGGCTACGACCTGCAAACCAACGAGGTGAAATTTGAGAGCCCCGAGAATATCGCCTTGCGTACCACCTCCGATGTAGCCGATGGCAAACGCGCTCTGCATAGCTCTATCGTTGTGGGTTTGGAGTACAACTTCTTGGGCGACCTGATTGGCTTGGGCGCACTATGGAATACGAAGATGTACGACAGCCGCAAGTGGAACTCCATTGGTGCGGCCGTAACGTTCCGCCCCACCACTTGGCTCTCGGCCGCGCTCAACTACTCCTACATCAACAAACTCGGTGTATTTGGCACAGCTCTGAATATCCACTCGTCGCTGTGCAACATCTTTGTGGGTGCCGACTACATCGCCACCAAGTATGGCACAGCAGGCGGCGGTGCGATACCTATTCCTCTGAATCAAAACTCCTTCAACCTCTCCTTCGGAGTGGCTATCCCTCTGGGAGCAAGGATGTTCTAATGGCAAAAGAGATACTACATAAAAAGCCCAACCGCAATTGCGGTTGGGCTTTTTGTCTGCCTATTTGGCCAAGCTGACGCTACTTATTTTCAACATATTTGTAGAGCCTGTCGCCACGATGCACCTGTTGTGGCAACTTAACCGAACACTTGCGGCCTTGCAGGGCCACCTCGGCGGGTTTCTCATCGACCCATATCTGGTCGGGCTTAAACTCCACCGCACCAGTGGTCTCGCCCGAAATCAGAATCTTCTGACCAAGCTCCAAGGGCGACGCCTCAACCAATATCTCGGCCACCTTAGCCTTTTTGAATACGTTGGTCACACGACCCACATAGACCTTCTTCACCGTGGCCGACGAGCCGTAGTTTTGACTCAGCTCCACAACGGGCTGATTGAGATAGTAGCCTCCCCAGAAACCTCTATTGAAGACGGTTGAGAGTTCCTCCTTCCACTTAGCCACACGCTCAGGGGTAAATGAACCGTGCTCAATGGCCCTCAGCGCCCTATCGTAGCACTCCACCACCCTCTTTACATACTCGGCCGGGCGTGCACGGCCCTCAATTTTGAGCACCCTCACACCAGCATCGACAAACCTATCCAAGAAGTCGATAGTACAGAGGTCTTTGGGCGAGAGTAGGTAGGTACCCTCGGCGTGGAGTTCCTCGCCAGTGTCCCTATCGACAAGTTTGTAGGCGTGGCGACAAATCTGACGACAAGCACCTCTATTGGCCGAACAACCTGTGGCGTGGAGCGAGAGGTAGCACTTACCGCTGACACTCATACAGAGCGCACCGTGGGCAAACATCTCAATCTTCACCTTCTGACCATTGGGGCCACAGATGTCGTCACGCTCAATGCGGTCATAGACACCCCTGACCTGCTCCAACGAGAGCTCACGCGCCAAAACCACCGTGTCGGCCCACTGGGAGTAGAACCTCACAGTCTCGCTGTTGGATATGGATAGCTGGGTGGAGATGTGTACTTCAAGCCCCTTGGAACGGGCATACAAAATGGCAGCCTGATCGCTCACAATGACAGCATCGACCCTCTCCTCAGCGGCCCTGTCGAGCAGAGCGTGGAGGGTGTCAATCTCGTCTTCATAAACCACCGTATTGACCGTCAAGTAGGCCTTCTTGCCGTGCTCGTGGGCTATGGCCACAATTTTGGCCAAATCGTCGAGTGTGAAGTTGGCAGCCGAGGCCGAACGCATATTGAGCTGACCCACTCCAAAATAGACCGAGTCGGCTCCTGCCGCTATGGCTGCGTGCAAAGCCTCGTAGCACCCACAAGGTGCCATAATTTCAATATCGGAACGTTTTATTGCCATAGAAATAATTGCTCTTCCTGTTTTATAATAGGTTAGCTTTTACGACCCAACAGGCTCTGCGCCAACTCAGCCAAAGGCTCAACACGCTCACGAGCCACTTGCAAACTATCCAAAGCCTCCATTGCACGCGAGAAGTGAAGTTCAATCTCGCGCTCGGCAATGGCCCTAACGCCAAGTCTATCGTAAATCTCCAACACGGAGGCTATCTTCTGTTGCGACTCCATTGCACCATTATCGAGCAAGGCTTGCAACTGCTTGCGGGTGACACTATCGGCCTCGGTGAGGGCGGTGAGCATCAGAAAACTCTTCTTACCTTCGAGGATATCACCACCGATGGGCTTGCCCAACTTCTCCTCTGTGCCGTAGGCGTCCAGAAGGTCGTCTTGCAGTTGGAAGGCTATACCGAGCTCGGTAGCAAACGAGAAGAGGTGCTGACGCGAGAGGGTATCGGCCCCTCCCTGAATAGCGCCAATCATTGTTGCGCCAGCCAAGAGGGCGGCAGTCTTTTTGTCAATCATCGACATATACTCCTCCATCGTCACGTCGTTGCGACGCTCAAACTCCATATCGACCTGCTGACCCTCACAGACGGCAAGGGCAGTGTAGTTGAAACAACCCAACACTGCGGGCAGATAGTCCACAGGGGTCTGTTGGAGCAGTTTGTAGGAGTAAATCATCATCGCATCGCCCGAGAGCAATGCAGCATTGGTGCCCCACTTGCCATAGACCGAAGGTTTGCCTCGACGCACTACGGCATTGTCCATAACATCGTCGTGGAGCAGAGTGAAAGTGTGGAATACCTCCAAGGCTGCCGCTGCGGGTAGTGCGGCCAAGGCGTTGTCCGAAAAGACGTTGCAGGCCAATACGGTCAGCATAGGACGTAGGCGCTTGCCACCCGCCGCAAGCGAGTAGATTATGGGCTGGTAGAGCGAGTGTGGCGAGCCGTCCACATCGAGATTATCCATATAGTCGGCCACACATTTTTGTAGTTCGTGCAGAGAATACATAGGCGTTTGTGTCGTTTGTTGGTATCAAATTTGTGCAAATATACGTTTTTACTTTGTGATTTCCCGAAAAAAGGGTATTTTTGAGATTGGAAAATCCATTTTATACGCAAATAAATTTTCATCAACAATAACAAAAGCTAAAAATTCACAATGAAAAAACAACTTACCATAGGTATTGATGTTGGTGGCACCAACACCGTACTTGGCCTGATTGACCGCGAAGGAAACTGCCTTGCACGCACCGAATTCCACACCCAGCGCTCTACCAACGAGGATGGCCCTGTATTCTTCGACGAGTATATGGAGCTGCTCTATGCTGCCATTGAGCGCCTTTTGGAGGTTGCCCCCGAGGATGGCAAAGTTGAGGGTATTGGTATTGGTGCGCCCAACGCCAACTTCTACAAGGGTGCTATCATCAACGCCGCCAACCTCACTTGGAAAGACCGCTCGAAACCCTCGAAAGAGACCCTCGGCGAGTTTGAGAAACAGAATCGCTGCGAGGTGGTCAAACTGCTCAAAAAGCGCTTCCCTGCAATCAAGGCTATCGCTATGACCAACGACGCCAACGCTGCCGCTCTGGGCGAATTGTACTATGGTGGAGGTAAGAGCCTCAAACGCAAAGATCTCGTGGAGGTAACACTCGGCACAGGTTTGGGTAGCGGTTTTGTTAGCAATGGCGACATCATCTATGGTCACAACAGCTTTGCCGGCGAGCTTGGCCACCTTATCGTTGAGCCCAATGGTCGCAACTGCGGCTGTGGCAACAACGGTTGCTTGGAGACCTACGCCTCGGCTACCGGTATCCGCCGTACGGCTCTGAACCTCATCGACAACACCGGCACCCCCAGCTCGCTGCGTAAGATTGAGCGCGACAAACTCACCGCCAAGGATGTGAGCATTGCTGCCGCTGCCGGCGACAAACTCGCTTTGGAGGTGTGGGACATCACCGGCCACTACTTGGCTCTCGGTGTTGCAGCCGCCACCGCCATCACTTGCCCCGAGGCTGTATTCTTGTTTGGTGGACCTACCAAGGCAGGCGACCTGCTGATGAATCCTTTGAAGAAATACTTGGACAAGTATATGCTAGCAGCTATGAAGGATACGAAGGTTATGTTCTCCAAACTCGGCGAGGACGCAGCCATCTTGGGTGCATCGGCTCTGGCTCTGAATGCCATTGCTGCGCTGAAAAAGTAGAACTATCGCAAACCGCATAAGGCAAAAGGCTGCCCACAGAGGGCCGCCTTTTTGCTTATTTTGGAGTGTGCGCCACCCCCACCTCCATTTTCGACAACAACACAGACACTAGCATAGATTTTCGACTATGAATCAACTGACCGAGTTTTTGGGTGCTAAGGTAGAGGCACAAAAAGAGTATTTTCGCTCGGGAGCAACCCTCCCCTACAAGTTTCGCATCGAGCAACTCAAACGCTTGGATGAGGCTCTGAGCGACTGGGAACAGCCTCTGTGTGAGGCTCTTTGGCACGACCTCCACAAATCCTATGAGGAGGCCACCCTCACCGAGTTGAGCATCATTAGGAGCGAGATTCGCGACCAGATGCACAACCTTAGGCGTTGGATGCGCCCACGCAGACTTCGCTCGCCACTGAAAATGTTTCCCTCCACCACCCGCCTCCACACTCAGCCACTTGGCACAGCCCTCATCATAGCCCCTTGGAACTACCCCGTGCAGCTGCTCCTCAACCCACTTGTGGGGGCTATTGCGGCAGGCTGCACCGCTGTGGTCAAAACTTCGCCCTATGTGCCTCGTGTGTCGCAGGTGTTGGTGCAGATGATTGCAAGCACCTTCGACGAGAAGTATGTTATGGCCATCGACGGCCACCGCGATGTCAATACAGCCCTGCTCGAACTCCACTTCGACCTGATATTCTTCACCGGCTCGCCCACACTCGGCCAGAGAGTGATGGAGGCCGCCGCACGCAACCTCACCCCGGTGGTGTTGGAGTTGGGAGGCAAGAGCCCTTGCGTGGTGGCCGAGGGGGCAGATGTAAAGATTGCCGCACGACGCATAGCTTGGGGCAAGAGTCTTAATGCCGGTCAGACCTGTATAGCTCCCGACTATCTGCTGATTCACTCCTCACTCAAAGAGGAGTTTGTGGAGGAGTACCGCCAGGCCCTTCTTATGCTCCACGGCGAGGATGCAAGCCAGAGCCAACACTACGGTAGGCTGGTAAGTCCCAAGGCCTACGAGCGTGTGAGCGGCTATCTTGCCGACGGTAGGGTCGTTGTGGGCGGAGCGTGCAAACCCGATGAGAGGTATATAGAGCCAACTCTATTGGAGGTAACTAGCCCCAATGTGGCCGTTATGCAGGAGGAGATTTTCGGCCCTGTGCTGCCACTTCTGACCTACGAGCACAAGGAGGAGGTTGTGGAATTTATCTCTTCGCGCCCCCACCCCTTGGCTCTCTACTATTTTGGTCCTCGTAAAGAGGGCAAAGAGTTGCTGCGACACACCCTCTCAGGAGGTGCTTGCATCAACGACACTATTATGCACATTGTCAATCAGCACGCCCCCTTTGGAGGCGTAGGCCACTCGGGTATGGGCCGCTACCACGGCAAGGAGAGCTTCTTGGCCTTTTCACACCAGCGCACCGTAGTCACCACACCTACCATCATAGATTTACCTCTGCGCTATATGCCCTACAAACTATTCGGCCTGATTAAACGATTGCTGTAAAAGAGTTGGCAGACGTTAGCCGGTAGCGTTTTGAGGGAGGTTAGGGAACTTAGGGAATTTAGGGAATTTAGGGAGTGTAAGGAGTTTAGGGAATAGGGCCTATAAGCCCTATAAGCCCCATAGGCCCTTAAAGCATTAGGTCGTTCGACGTTAGACCTTAGACGTTAGACACACAGCCAAAGGCTGTGTTTTGTGCCAAACAAAGGAGCGAGTCCGCAGGCATCGGAACGATGCATTTGTGAGGGTGGTGCTACCAAACGTTCGGAAGCACAAAAAAACGCATAGAAGCGAGCGAATTTTAGGCGCGGAGCAAGCTCCGTCTTGTGAGGGTGGTGCTACCCCAGCTTTCGGGAGAATAAAAAAACGCAGATAAGCGAGCGAATTTTAGGCGCACAAGAAAATCTCCCCCGCAGTTTGCTTACGCAAATGAGGGGGAGATTTATCGATGTGCAACGCCAAAGGCGCCGCTTATATGCGTTTTTTATTAGATGACGCCCTGCTCCAACATAGCCTGAGCCACCTTCATAAAGCCTGCAATGTTAGCACCCTTAACGTAGTCAACAGTGCCGTCGGCTTTCTCACCGAAGCGTACGCACTGCTCGTGGATGCTCTGCATAATGAAGTGGAGTTTGTCGTCAACCTCCTGAGCCGACCAGCTGAGATGAGCAGCGTTCTGAGTCATCTCCAAGCCCGAGGTAGCAACGCCACCAGCGTTTA
>JAGBVY010000062.1 GCA_017630115.1 Tidjanibacter sp.
AGGAATTCGGGCTTGTTCTGCAACCTCTCTGCGGGGTTTGCAAAACGCTGTCCGCCGGGGTAACCGGTGTGGTGTACATAGACCTTTTCGGTCATCTTCTTACCCGTAAGTTTCACCTTATCGGCGTTGATTACGATAACATAGTCACCGCAATCTACGTGAGGAGTGAAATCGGGTTTGTTTTTGCCTCTTAAGATTTTCGCAACCTGCGAGGCAAGTCGTCCGAGCACCTGGCCCTCTGCATCGATAACATACCACTGTTTGTTAACAGTTGCAGCATTGGCCGAGATGGTTTTGTAACTCAAAGAATCCACTTCTTCGTAAGTTTAATTGGTTAATACTAAATGTGTTAATTATGTAATTCCGTTACCCGTATATTTCGGGCCTGCAAAGATAGTGATAAATTTCAAAATACAAAACCTTACCGCCAATTTTCTTTCCTTTTTTTGGCAGTAAGGCTCTGTTTATGTCATTATTTGCGAGGGCTCTTCTACTTGGCTAAGCCTGAGAGTATGGCCTCATATTTTTCTCTGTTGAGCATTAGCCCCAGAGCCTCCTCGAAGGCTGCGTCGTTGTGCGTGTTAAACACTTTTTGCAACTGGGTTTCGCCCCACATCTTGCGTGCAATCGAGGCTTTGGTGGCTATGGCAAGGTGGGCAAGGCTCTCCTCCATACCCTTCTCTTGGGGTGCTACTCCGTGGTCGCTCATCCACTCCACCAGCTCCGTCATAGTCGTGGGGTCGATGTTGAAACCTGTATTATATTCCTCAAATGTGGGGTAGGAGAGCATCAACTCCTTGCGGTGGGAGAGGAATATGCGATTGACAAACTCGTTGTAGGCCAACGAGTTGATGATAGTGTTGGCGTAGGTGTAGTCCTTTTCGGGGTCGATGTCTATATAGATATCGGGTGTTATGCCTCCTCCGCCTGCCACGGTGCGATGACTATTTAGCGTCTTGTACTTAGGCGCAACGGCTATGAGCGAGTCGCGATATTCGCGTGAGAGCATACGTTTGGCGTGGTCGAAGTGGTAGTCGGCGCTTTTGCCCTTTTCAAATGGGCGTTGGATACAGCGTCCGCTGGGGGTATAGTAGTAGCTTGTGGTGATTCGCAGAGCCGAGCCGTCGTCGAGCATAACTTGTTTCTGTACAAGCCCTTTGCCGAATGTTTGGCTGCCTACTATAACTGCTCTGTCGTAGTCTTGCAGTGCGCCCGAGACAAGTTCGCTGGCCGAGGCCGATGAGCCATCTACAAGCACCACCACTGCCCCCGAGGTGAATGTGCCTTTGCCGTTGGAGTAGTGGTTGTAGGGTTGCTCTTTGCGTCCAGAGGTGGTTGTGATTAGCGATTTGCGGGGCAGGAAGAATCCGGCCATCTTGATTGCCTCGGTCAGCAATCCGCCACCGTTGCCCCTCAGGTCGAGTATCAGCCCCTCTATTGGCCCCAGTTTGGTGAAGGCCTCCTTAAACTCCTTCATTGTCTGCTCGGCAAAGCGGCTGACTCGGATGTAGCCTATATTATTATATAAGGTATAGGCAGCAACGACACTATTGAGGGCTATGGCCTCTCGCGTCAGGGTCAGCTCCTTGCTCTGGGCCGACTCTTCGGACTCAACGGTGAGTCTTACCTCGCTACCAATCTTGCCCCTAATCATTGAGCCTATCTCTTCGTGCTCAATGCCTATGGTGGGCCTGCCATCTATGGCTGTAATCTTGTCGCCCACCCTAAGACCTGCTTTCAAGGCGGGGGAGTCGGGGTAGAGGCTGATGACCCTTATGGTGTCGGCCACAATGCCACACTCAACGCCAATGCCTCCAAAAGAGCCTTCGTTCATCTCCATCTCTTGCTTCATCTGCTCGGCACTCACATAGGAGGAGTGGGGGTCGAGGCTGGCCAGAGTGGCTCTTATGGCCTCTTCAACGAGTGCGCCATTGTTGGGCTCTTCAACGTAGAGTGAGTTGAGATAGTAGTAGAACGAGCCGAATTTTTCCAGCTCGTTGCGAAAATGTTGTGCCGACAGTGAGCCAAGGCCCACTGCCAGCACCATAGTGATTGTTGTGCAAAAACGTCTTAGAGTATTGCTCATTTGAGATAGTCGGCGAGGTTGTCGAAGGAAACCTTCTCCTGCTCTCCTGCGGCCATATTCTTCACCGTAGCCACGCCCTCGGCTGCTTCGCTCTCGCCAATAATAACAACGTAGGGGATGGCTCTTTTATTGGCATACTCCATCTGTTTTTTCATCTTTGCTGCATCGGGATAGATGTCGCTAGGGATACCTGCTGCACGGAGTGCTTTGAGCTGAGCGAGTGCCGCCTTGCGCTCCTTGCCGCCGAAATTGATTAGGAGTACCTTGGTGGTCATCTGTGCCTCCTCTGGGAAGAGGCCCAAGCCGAGCATCACGTCGTAGATGCGGTCTGCGCCAAAGGAGATACCAACGCCACTGGTGTCGGGCAGACCGAAGATGCCTGTCAGGTCGTCGTAACGACCACCGCCACAAATGCTACCAATCTGATAATCTTTGGCCTTCACCTCGAAGATTGCTCCGGTGTAGTAGTTCAGTCCGCGAGCCAGTGAGAGATCCAACTCCACCTCCAAATCGGTTTGGTTGTCGGCAATAAGTCCGAAGAGTTCCTCCATTTCGTCCACACCTTTCAGGCCCACCTCGCTTTGGGCAAGTAGGTTGCGGAGTGTGGCAAGCTTCTCCTCTGTGGTACCACTGAGGGTGAGGATGGGTTTGAGCTTTTCGATAGCCTCCTGCTCAATGCCCCTTTCGAGTAGCTCTTTCTCAACGTTTTCAAGCCCAATTTTGTCGAGCTTGTCGATAGCAACGGTGATGTCTATCATCTTGTCGGCGTGGCCAATAGCCTCGGCAATGCCGAAGAGGATTTTGCGGTTGTTGAGTTTGAGTACCACGTTGATACCCAGTTTGGAGAATACCGTCTCGACAATCTGCACCAACTCGGCCTCATAGAGGAGCGAGCGGCTGCCTATGGCATCCACATCGCACTGGTAGAATTCGCGGTAGCGACCCTTCTGTGGGCGGTCGGCCCTCCATACGGGCTGCACCTGATAGCGCTTAAAGGGGAATGCAATCTCGCTCTGGTGCTGTACGACAAATCGTGCAAAGGGGACTGTCAGGTCGTAGCGCAAGCCCTTCTCGCAGATTTTTGTGGCGAGTGCGGCTGCTGGGCCATCTATTTGTTCGGGGCTGACTTTATCCATAAAGTCGCCCGAGTTGAGAATCTTGAAGAGGAGCTTGTCGCCCTCCTCGCCATACTTGCCCATCAGGGTGGAGAGATTCTCCATTGCCGGGGTTTCGAGTGGGGCGTATCCGTAGGTGCGGAACACCTCTTTGATTGTGTCGAACATATAGTTTCTGCGCGTCATCTCAATGGGCGAGAAGTCGCGTGTACCCTTTGGTATGCTTGGTTTTTGTGCCATTTTTTATATTCTGTTATTACTTTTTATTTCTCCCGAAGGTCGGCTGTGCCTTGTGAGCGACTGCTGCGTTATGACGTCTAACGTCTAACGTCTAACGTCTAACGACTAAGATTTATAGGAGAACTAAGAGTAATAAGAGAGTCCTATAACTCCCATAACTCCTATAACTCCTA
>JAGBVY010000063.1 GCA_017630115.1 Tidjanibacter sp.
ATTTCGAGGCCGCTACGGAGGCTGCTGCTGTTCCCGAGGTGAACTTCTAATCCATAAAAAACGCGGCTATTAAAAAGATAGCCGCGTTTTTTGTCTAACAACCTGCTGACCACTGGGAGTACTGGGAGTACTGGGAGTACTGGGAATACTGGGAATAACCCAGATAACCCAGTAAACCTAGCAAACCTAGCGAATTGGGCCCTATCTACCTAATAACCCTCAACTCTCAAACTCTGCCCCGAGTTTTGTATTGGCCCTAACAGCTATAATAATATAATAAAAGGTAGCCCGCCGAAAGCGAGCTACCTTTTCTTTTCCCCTCATCGAAGAGGGTTATGTGAGCCGTTCGATTACTCGGCTACGGGCGAAGCAACATACTCCTTCTCGTCGGGAGTGCGGAAGGTGATGCTCTCGATAGCCAAGGTGTCGTTCTGAACGCAGAACGATGCGGTCTTGGTCAGGCCATCCCACAGCGACTTGAAGTCGCGAGCCTCTGCGAGGGGCACTATCACCACAAATGCGCCATAGGTGCTGTCGGTAACGGTGAAGCTCTGTTTGTCGGCGTTGTACATTGAGAGGGTGAGCTGCAAATTAACCTTTGCACCACGAACTTTCAGATATTCAGCCTCAGCCTCGTCGGTGAGCTGCTCTTTGTAGGCGGCGATGGTCTCGTCATTAACCCTCGAAGCATACTCAGCTTCGGTCTCGAACTCATCTTTCTTCTTGAACTCCTCTACTTTGGGTGCCATCCACTCCTCGGCAAAGTTGGAGAAACGGTTGTAGTAGAGGTAGTCTTTGCGGTGGTCGGCGGCCTCTTCGGCGGTGTAAACCACTGCTACAACCTCTGCGCCGGCGCGATTGATGTAGCCATAGAGCTCGCCAATGCGTACCTCGGCCAAATCCTCATCGAAGTTGGCGATGCTGTCATACTTAGGTGCGGTAACGCCATTGCCCTCGCTATTTACCAAGCCATATTTGTCGGCCAAGCGAATCACAGCTACGCCGTTGGCGAAGTCGCCAATCTCGTCGTAGGTGGGTGACAAAACAACCTCATACTTCGAGTTGATGAAGCCCCACTTGCCTGCTTTCTTCACCTTAGCAAGGCCGTTGGCGAAGTCGCCAATCTCGTCGTATTCGAGTGCGGTAATATCCTCGCCATTGACATCAATGAAGCCCCACTTGCCATCGGCACAAACCTTAGCAACGCTGAATACAAAGTCGCCAACGAAGTCATACTTAACGGGGATAATTTCTTTATATTTCTTGTCAAGGAAGCCCATCTTGCCGCCGATTTTCACCTTTGCAAGGCCCTCGCTACCGAAGTCGCCAACCTCCTCATACTTGGGAGCAACGACAACCTTGCCACTGTGGTCGGCCCAGCCAAACTTACCCTCTTTCTCGATTTTAGCCAAGTTTGCCTCGTCCCAGTTGCCAACCGAATCATACTCTACGGGCAGAATCTCAACACCACCGCGATTTACAAGACCCCACTTCTGGTCGCGCGAAGCCTTAGCCACGCCCTCAGCGTCGAAGGCCTCAACAGTCTCGTAGATGTAGCCATTCAGAGGCTGACCATCAACTTTCAACCAGAGGTATTTGCCCTCCTGTTTAACCATAGCGGCACCCTGATAGAAGGGCTGAGCCTCTTCGTAGATTGCAGGGATGAGCATAGTACCGGCAATGTTGCAGTAGCCCCATTTGCCGTCGAGCATAATAGGAGCAAAGCCCTCATCGAAGTGGAGCGAGCCGAGGAATTTGGTCGATACGGTCAGCTGACCCTTAGTGTCGATCTTAAACCAAGTGCCGTCGCTCAATACCGAAGCAAGACCCTCGGCATTGTAGGGCTCGGCGCCCTCATATTTGATGGTAACAACCTCTTCGCCCGAGCGATTGATGAAGCCCCATTTGCCATCGCGGCATACGCGAGCAAGACCGTTGGCGTCGAAGTCGTCGGCCGCCTCAAACTCGGCAGCAATAGCCTCATTGCCCGATTTGCCAAGCCAACCAATCTTACCCTCTTTCTTTACCATAGCCAAGCCCTCAACAAAGGCGTGTGCGTCGTCGTACTGGATGGCGATAGTCTCGCGACCATTCTGGTCAATCCAACCATACTTGCCGGCAACGCTAACCCAAGCCATACCCTCGGAGAAGTTGCCTGCGTCGTCGTATTTGAGTTTGATAGCCTCTTTGCCACGATTGTTTACAAAGCCCCACTTGCCACCAGCATACTTGCCGTCGGCCCAAACACCCTTGGTGCTTACGCGAGCAAGGCCATTGTTGAAGTGGTCGGCATAGTCGTAGCTAATGCGTACCACAGCTTTGCCCTTGGTGTTGTAGAAGCCCCATTTGCCACCGCTATAATTGCCGGCCTCGTCGTAGGTGCCCTTCTGGCCAACCATTACAAGACCATCTACAAAATCTTCGGCGTAGTCGTTCTTGGCAGGAACAACCTTTTTGCCCTCGGCATTGATAAAGCCATATTTGCCCTTGGCGTCGCGGAACTTAGCCAAGCCCTCCTCGCCGAAAGGCCATACGGCCAAGTTATTTACCTTCAAAATCTCTTTGCCCTTGGTATTAACCCAGCCCCATTTCTGCTCGCTGAGCGAAGCCATTGCAAGACCTTGTTCGTTGAACTCGCCGAGGAAGGTGTATTTGATGGGGACAACCTTTTTGCCCTCGGCATTGAGCATACCGTAAAGACCTTCGAGTTTAACCCACACAAGACCTGCGTTGTTCCACTCGCCAACCTCCGAGTAGGCTACGGGCGAAATGAGTTTACCCTCGCGAGTAATCCAACTCTTCAACTCGCCTTTGGCAACTTTGGCCAAGCCGTTGTTCTCAAAGGGCCACAACTGGCTATACTCCACCTTGGTGATGCGTTTGCCGGTGATGTCAATCCAACCGTAGAGCTCGCCCTGACGAACCCAGTTCATACCATCCTCGGTCCATTCGCCAACCTCGTCGTTGGCAACGGGAATAATCTCCCTACCGCCACGATCAACCCAACCAATGAAACCGTCGGCAGTAACCAGAGCCAAACCATTGATGGCATACTCGCCAAAGGTGTCGTACTTAATTTTGGTAACCTCGTCACCCTCGGTGTTGATAACACCCCACTTGCCGTTGATGCTAACCTTAGCAAAGCCACCAACGAAGGGAGCAATGCTGTTATATTTTACAGGAGTGAGCACCTTGCCCAAGTTGTTTACCAAACCATAGAGGCCTTCGTTCATAACCTGAGCCAAGTCGGCAGCGTCAAATGGGCCAATCTCGTCGTACTGGGCTTTGAGCACCTCCTTGCCGACTTTGTTTACAAAACCCCACTTGGTGCCAACCCTCACCAGAGCGATGCCGCTCTCGTTCCAACCGCTCACCTCATCGTATTTGTTGTCCGAAAGGCGCTTGCCGGAGATGTTGAGCAGACCATAGAGGCCATCCTTAACACTCCAAGCCAACCCCTCTTCGTTGAAGAGTTCGATACTCTCATACTGAGGACGGAAAAGCTCCTTCGCCTTACCTGTTTTGCTCAATACACCAACCATACCATCAACTTTGATGTGGGCAGTACCGTTGTCTTGCCATACGCCGGGCTCGTCGTATTTGGGCTTGAAGATGGTAGAACCCTCGCGGTTGATTACACCCCACTTGTCCGACTGCTGAATCCAAGCCAAACCGTCGGGCGTGAACTCCGTAACGGCCTGATAGCGTGGGCGGATAATCTCATCACCCTCCTTGTTGATCATACCGAAGTTCTCCTCGATGCGGACAATAGCAGTGCCGGCTTCCGAGAAATCCTCAATCTCGTCGTATTTGGGTTTGGCCAACTCCTTGCCCTCGCGGTTTACCAGACCATACTTGCCATCTTTTTGCACCTTGCAGATGCCATCAAGCGAGAATGTGCCGAGCCAGTCGTAGCGCAGACGTACTACCTCGTCGCCGGTTTTGTTTACAAAGCCCCATTTGCCCTTGGAGTTTTTCACCTTGGCCAAGCCATCGGCTGCAAACTCTTCGGCCACCTCATATTTGGCCTTGATGATAAAGTTGTCTTTTGTGTCAACGTAGCCCCATTTGCCGCGTGCATTTTTCTTTGGGGTCAGCTCTTGTGCCATCGAGGGGAGGCAAAGCAGAGCAGCCAAAAGAACGATTAGAAGTTTCTTCATAATTGTAAGGTTTTAATTATTAGTTGTTTGTATTTGTCGTAGTGGTTGTTGTTTTGATGGTTCGAGATGTTGGTAATCTTGTTGTGAACCATTGGGAAATGCATAGTTTCCCCCAAAGTTATGATTTTTCGCGCTTATGGCAAAATTTTTTATACATTATTTTATAAATAAGACATTACGTCGGGGGCGACAAAGAGTTGTTTGGGTATCTGTTGAGGGATAAAATGGCTATCTCTTGCCCCGAAAACTCTTGCATCCTTGTGCTTTGCTGCTCCCAGCGGCAGACTATATGCAACCGGCAACTCATTAGGCACGAATGTTGCCTCGCGGAAAAGGGGGGAATTTGGTGGTAGGGCGGTGTGGTTGTGGTCTTGGACGAGTGGGGGAGGAAGAAAAAATAGAAAAAATTTGCTACGCTGTTGTAAATTAACCAAATAATAGTGTATATTTGCAGTCCGATTTGCAAATTTATTCCCCCAATGGTGGTTGCTCCGACGGGTAAGGGAGGGGTAATCGGAGGATACAGAATAGGCTAATTGGAGAAGAAAGATTAGGTTAATTTTCACATAAACTAATTTATAATATCATAAAGTTATGACTAAAGCAGACATCGTAAACAACATTGCCAAAGAGACTGGCATTGAGAAAGTTGCTGTACAGCAGGTTGTTGAGGCTTTCATGGAGAACGTTAAAGCTTCCTTGATTGAGAACGAGGCAGTTTACCTCCGTGGTTTTGGTAGCTTCATCATCAAAGAGCGTGCTCAGAAAGTTGCTCGCAACATCTCGAAAGGTACTACCATCACCATTCCTGCACACAACATTCCCGCTTTCAAGCCCGCTAAGAGCTTTGCTTGCAAAGTAAAATAAGCGAGAAGGGTAGAAATTTTTTATTAACTTCTAATAAATTCAGAAACTATGCCTAACGGTAAGAAAAGGAAAGGTCCCAAGATGGCGACCCACAAACGTAAAAAACGTTTGCGCAAAAATCGTCACAAACACAACAAGAAATAGGTTGTCGGTTTGCCTTTAATAGAAAAAATAGAGCTGAAAGCCTATATGGGTTTTTGGCTTTATTTTTTCGTGAAGGGACCCTCTGGTCTATTGACCCTTGGCGGCAGTTTTGGGAGTTGTCGAGGGGCGTGCGGAGAGGTTTCCTGCGGACTTCCTTCCTATAAGCAGTAGGAATAAAACTAAACTATGAACAGAGAATTGATTATCAATGTCACCCCATCCGAGGTAACTATTGCTCTGGTTGAGGACAAACAGTTGGTTGAGCTCGACAAGGAGAGTTGTAAAAGCGGGTTTGCGGTAGGTGACATCTATCTGGGCAAAGTAAGAAAGATAATGCCCGGACTCAATGCAGCATTCGTCAATATAGGCCACGAGAAGGATGCCTTCATCCACTTCCTCGACCTTGGCCCACAGTTCCCCGCTCTGCATAAGATTGTGGCGAACCTCTCGACGAAAAAGAAAAACGTGCGTATCGAAAGCATCAAGCTCGACCAACCTCTTGGCAAGACGGGCAAGCTTTCAAGCCAGATTTCGGGCGGACAGCCCATTATGGTGCAGATTGCCAAGGAGGCAATCTCTACAAAAGGTCCACGCTTGACGTCGGACATCTCGCTGGCAGGTCGCAACGTAGTACTCATTCCGTTCTCAAACAAAATATCCATATCCCAAAAAATTCGTTCCAACGAGGAGAAAAAACGCCTGAAACGCATCTGCGACAAGGTGTTGCCCAAAAACTACGGTGTGATTATTCGCACTGCCGCTCAGGGCAAGAGCGATGTAGATATTGAGCAAGATATCCTCTCGCTCATCAAGAAGTGGGAGAGTGCCCTCGAAGGAATCAAGACCAAAGTTGCTCCCGTGCAGCTACTTAGCGAGATGAGCAGGGCCAATACCATCATCCGCGATTCGCTCAACTCCTCTTTCAACGCCATTCACGTCAATGACGAGAATATTTATGAGGAGATTAGGGAGTACATCAAGGTTATTGCTCCCGAGAAGCTGAAAATTGTCAAACTCTACAAAGGCTCGCAGCCTATCTTTGACAACTTCGACATCTCGCGACAGATTAAATCTCTCTTTGCCAAGTATGTGTCGCTCAAAAGGGGTGCCTACCTCATCATTGAGCATACCGAGGCATTGCACGTCATCGACGTCAATAGTGGCAACCGCGCCAAGGTGGCCGACGACCAAGAGAGTACGGCTATGGATGTTAATCTCTCGGCTGCTGCCGAAATCGCCCGTCAGTTGCGCTTGCGCGATATGGGCGGTATTGTGATTATAGACTTCATCGACCTCCACAAGGCCGAGAATCGTCAGCGTCTTTACGAGGAGATGCAGAAACTTATGGCCACCGACAAGGCCAAGCACACCATCCTGCCTCTGACCAAGTTTGGTCTGATGCAGATTACTCGCCAAAGGGTGCGCCCCGAGGCTATCAGCAAGGCCGAGGAGACCTGCCCAACGTGTGGCGGTACGGGCAAAATCTCGCCCTCCATTTTGGTGGAGAAACAGATTGAGAATCAGATTGCCTACTACGCCATAGAGAAACGTATGCGTAGCCTGCGTATTGTGGTCAATCCCATTATGGAGGCCTATCTGCGTAAGGGTGGTCTTTGGAGCTTGCGTCGTAGGTGGCGTCGCCGCTACCTGTGCGACATTAGGTTGCTTGTCGATCAGTCGTTGGGTATGGTCGATTACAAATTTGTCGATAAGAAACGCCACTCGCTGGCTTAGTGACCAAGCGAGTGAGGGCTTAGAGGGCAGATATGAAAAAGATTGAAAAGTCGCCCTTGGGCGACATCCTCTCGCGAGCAGGTCGTACTCAGCCGCTCGAAGAGCTTGTTCGACACATCGAGAGCCGAACCGTGACAGAGATTACCTCTCTGGCGGGTTCGGCTTTTGCTCTATATGCATCTCTGGCGGCCTCGCGCGTGGGCGGAGTCCACATCTTTGTGGCTGACGATAGGGATGCGGCTGCCTATTTGGCTAGCGATATGTACCAACTGATGGATGCCGAGAAGGTTATGTTCTTGGCGTCGAGCTATAAGCGTTCGATTCGCTACGCCAGCGAGGATTCGTCGAGTCAGGTACAGCGCACAGCAGCTTTGGAGGCCATACGCAACCACCGCAGTGGTGGGGGAGTGCTTGTTGTCTGCACCTACCCCGAGGCTCTCTCGGAGAATGTGGTCTCGGCCGAGAGTGTGGGCGAGTCGGTTTTGGAGGTGCGTGTGGGCGAGCAAATTTCAATGGAGAGCCTGCGTGACAGAGCCGAAGAGCTGGGCTTTGAGAGGGTCGATTTTGTCCACGAGCCCGGCCAGTACTCAATGCGAGGCGGTATTTTCGACATATTCTCCTATTCGGAGAACAAACCTTTCAGGGTCGATTTCTTTGGCGATGAGGTCGATAGCCTTCGTCGTTTCGACCTTTCGTCGCAGCTCTCAACGGAGCGTATTGATAGGATTTCTATTCTGCCCAATTTGAAAAATTTTGAGGCGAGCAAGAAGGTTTCGGTGGCTGAGTATGTACAAGGGGCTGTGTGGTGGATGACCAATGCCGACCATACGCTCGCACGCATTGACGATGTGCGCCGCCGACTTTTGGCCGACAGCGACAACCCCGCCGAGGAGGCCCAAAGGGTCACTTCGGCCAAGGCTTTTCTGGTCGATACCGAGGGGTGTGCAATGGTCCATTTGCGCCCCTCGTCGAAGCGCCCCTCGGAGGTTTCGGTGGCCTTTGCTACTGCTCCGCAGGCGGCCTTCAACAAACAATACGACCTGCTGGCCGACGATATTGAGGCGCGTGCGGCTCAGGGCTACACGACCTACCTCCTCTCGGAGAACCGCACCCAGTTTGAGAGGCTCGAAAATGTGCTTGCTGCAACCCATCGCAAGGCCCACTTTGAGCCGCTGAAAATGACTCTGCACGAGGGCTTTACAGACCGATTGTTGAGGGTGAGCCTCTACACCGATCACCAGATTTTCGACCGCTATCATCGCTATGCCCTTCGTGGCGAGATAGACCGCAAGGAGTGTCTTACCATAGCCGAATTGAATCAGCTCAAATTGGGCGACTATGTGGTCCATATCGACCACGGTGTGGGCCAATTTGGAGGCCTGTTGCGCTCGGTGGAGAATGGTAGGGAGATGGAGATGATAAAGATTGTCTATAAGGAGGGCGATGCGTTGCTTGTCAATGTCCACTCGCTCCACCGCATATCGCGCTACAAGAGCAAGGATAGCGACACCCCACCACGCATCTACCGACTCGGTTCGGGGCATTGGCAGAAGATTAAGGAGGCAACCAAAAAGGCTGTTAAGGATATTGCCCGTGAGCTGATTAAGCTCTATGCCGAGCGTAAAGCCTCGGGAGGCTACGCCTTCTCGCCCGACAGCTACCTGCAATTTGAGATGGAGAGCTCGTTTCAGTGGGAGGAGACCCCCGACCAGCAGAAGGCTGTGGAGCTGATTAAGGCCGATATGGAGTCGCGTGAGCCTATGGATAGGCTTGTTTGTGGCGACGTGGGCTTTGGTAAGACCGAGGTGGCCGTTAGGGCGGCATTTAAGGCGGCCTGTGATAGCAAGCAGGTGGCGGTGCTGGTACCTACAACCATCCTCGCCCTGCAACACTACCGCACCTTTGCCGAACGTATGAGGGGATTGCCTGTGAGGGTGGACTACCTCTCGCGTACACGCTCCACCAAGGAGGTTAAGCAGATTTTGGCCGACCTTGCCGAAGGGCGCATCGACATTATTGTGGGCACCCATAAACTGCTCGGTAAGGAGGTTAAGTTCAAGGATTTGGGATTGCTTATTATAGACGAGGAACAGAAGTTTGGTGTGGCAGCTAAGGAGAAACTGCGCCAACTGAGTGTGAGTGTCGATACGCTCACGCTTACGGCAACGCCCATACCTCGCACCCTGCAATTTTCGCTTATGGGTGCGCGCGACCTCTCGGTAATATCCACTCCGCCACCCAATAGGCAGCCAATCGTGACCGAGTCGCACACCTTCGACGAGGGAATTATTGCCGAGGCGCTCGACTATGAGCTTGATAGGGGTGGTCAGGTCTATTTCCTCCACAATAGGGTGAGCGATATAGAGCGCATTGCGGCGCTGGTGCGTAAACTTAGGCCCGAGGCCCGAGTGGTTGTGGGTCACGGACAGATGCCAGCCGCAACGCTCGAAAAACTCATTATGGACTTCATCTATGGCGAGTATGATGTGTTGGTGGCAACAAGCATCATCGAAAACGGTATAGACATACCCAATGCCAACACCATAATCATCAACAATGCCCACCGCTTTGGCCTGAGCGAGCTGCACCAACTCCGAGGTAGGGTGGGACGTAGCGACCGCAAGAGTTTCTGCTATCTGCTCTCGCCCCCCGACGAGGTGCTGACAAGCGATGCTCGTCGTAGGCTCAGAGCCATAGAGGAGTTCTCGGAGCTCGGCTCCGGATTCAACATTGCAATGCAGGATTTGGATATCAGGGGCGCGGGCAATCTGCTGGGTGCAGAGCAGAGTGGTTTTATTGCCGATATGGGTTTTGAAACTTACCAAAAGATTCTTGCTGAGGCTATTACGGAGTTGCGTACCGAAGGTACGGAGGGACTCGATACGGTGCTTGGCGAGGATTTCGATGTGCCCATCGATGAGAATGTGCGCTATGTGACCGACTGTGCTGTGGAGACCGACCAAGCGGCCCTGCTGCCCGATAGGTATGTGGGTCAGCAGAGCGAGAAGTTGCAACTCTATCGTAGGCTCGACGGCATCACCGACGAGCAGGCTATGGAGCGCTTTGTGGCCGAGCTGAGGGATCGCTTTGGCGTGTTGCCCGCGTCGGCCGAGACGCTGGTGGATGTGGTGCGCCTCAGATGGAGAGCTGTGGAGCTCGGCATTGAGAAGGCCAAGGTGAAAAACGGCCTTATGTTGCTCTGGTTCCCCTCCGATGGTCGCAGTCTTTACTACAAGAGCCACATCTTTGAGGGTATTATGCGCTATACGGCACTGCGTCAGGAACGATTTGTTCTCAAACAGAACAACAATAAGGTCTATATGACCGTTAGAAATGTAGATTCGTTGGCCGAAGGATGCCGCGTATTGGACGATTTTGCCGAGGCCGTGGCACAATGCGCAGCCGAAAAAGCAAAGAAATAGCCTCAAAGAGAGAGAAAATTTGTTCCTCGTAGAGGAAATGCTTTGAAAAGAGAACAAAAAACACGATATTTGCAGATTGAATAGACTATGTCTATTGCATCGAGAGCATAAGCAGAGAAAAGAAGATGAATATAAGAAGAAAAATAGTGGTATTTTTGGCGGTGTTGGTGGCAACTTTGGGTGCGACCCAGAGTGGCTACGCACAAGAAAGTAGCCTTAATACCTACTCCCCCTATACGTTCTATGGCATTGGCGACATCCACAATCAAGGTATTTCTGTGACCCGCGCTATGGGTGGTGCCTCGATTGGTTTTCGCAACTACCTTTACATCAACCCCCTCAACCCTGCATCGTATAGCTCGGTGAGGAGCAACTCGTTCCTCTCGAACTTCGATATGGAGGGTCAGAATTTCTACGCTTCCACCAGCGACGCTCGCACTTCGTTCAATACGTTCAACGTTAGGGACATTGCAATGTCGTTCCCGCTGATTAAGGGTATGGGTGTTGGCCTGAGTGTTACGCCTTACAGCTCGGTGGGCTACAATGTGAGCTACTACGACCAGAGCCCCGATGTGATGGGCAACATCGGTCAGATGTTATACAACTACGCCGGCTCGGGCGATGTAACGCAGTTTAAGTTGGGCTTGGGCTACGAGATTTTCAATAATTTCTCCATTGGTGCCGATGCAATCTACTATCACGGCAAGATTGAGCGCACTTTCAATGCCCGCCCCACTCCCATTACCGGTTCGGGAACATACTACTCGCTCTTTGGTCAGAACAACGAGTTTGTCAATAGCTTCTTTGGTACGGTGGGCTTGCAGTGGACTCCTATTGCCAAGACCGACAAGGTTATGACCATTGGTGCAACTTGGCAGTTTGGCGGCCGTATGGGCAACAAAGTTTATGAGACAATGCCTATCAACTCCACCCTCGTTCCGGGCGAGAATGTTATCGATAGGGAGTATGTCTCGACCTTCTCGATGCCCTCCATATTGAGCGTTGGTTTCTACTACCACCAGCCCAAGTTGAGCTTCGGTGCCGACTACGAGTTTGCCGACTGGGGCAGCCGCAATCAGGCCGATGTGACCGACCACCTCTCCTTCCGCAACACCTCGGCGGTGCGATTGGGCGGCCAATATACCCCCAACCCCGGTGATGTACGCAACGCTTTGAAACGTTTTTCCTATCGTGCGGGCTTGCGTTGGAGTCAGAGCTATATGGTGCTCAACAACCAGCCCATCTCGGATGTGGCCCTAACTATGGGTGTGGGTCTGCCTCTGAGGATGACAGGTCTGTCGAATGTAAATTTGGGCTTGGAGTTGGGCCAGAGGGGCACAACTAAGGCGGGTCTCTCGTTGGAGAGATACTTCAAATTTACCATTGGTGTGAGCCTCTTTGGTGAGGACTACTGGTTTGTGAAGATGAAGTACGACTAAGAGGCCAAATGTAATCTACTGACAACTATTTAATTACAAACAAAGAATACCTAACAGAAATGAAAAAAATCGTAATCAAATCGATGGTTGTGCTCTCGCTCGTTATGGCAGGCACTTTCAACACTACCCCAATGTTGGCTCAGAGCCAAGAGACCCAGCAGGTAGATGAGACCCCCGAACAGCGCAAGGCTCGTGAGAAGGCCGAGAAGAAGGCTGCCAAAGAGGCTGAGAAGGCTCGCAAGGCTGCTGAGAAGGCTGAGAAGGCTCGTAAGAAAGAGGAGGAGAAAATTGCCAAAATCATTGCTGCACAGAAGGCTGCTGCTGCAAAGAACGGCGTTGTAGAGGAGCAGAAACCCGCTACCACCTACGGTCCTGAGTGGGGTGAGAACGCCACCGCTGCCGAGAGGGAGGAGAATGTACGTCTGTTCAACTTCTTCACCGACGCCTACAACAACAAAGATTACGACAAGGCTTTGGAGTATATGTACACCCTGATTGAGAAGTGTCCTAAGGCTCGTACGAGTGTCTATGCCAATGGTCAGAACATCTATCGTCAGAAGATTGCCCGTTCGAGGAGTCTGGAAGAGAAGGCTGCCAACATTGAGGCTCTGATGAAGGTTTACGACTACCGTTTGGCTGCTTTTGCCGACGATAAGGAGTATGGCGAGGTTTACATCTTGAAGAACAAAGCCAAAGATTACTACAAATATCGTTCGGAGGACAAACAGGGTATGTTGCAGCTCTTCCGTAGGGCTATCGAGATTGACCCCGAGGTGGACGCTACTTTCATCAACCAGTACTTCACTGTGCTTGTTGAGGAGTATAAAGACTACAATGTTGAGACCGACCACTTTATGAGCGAGTATGAGTTTATGGCAGAGAAGATGGACCTCGTGACCGACGCCGAGGCTAAAAATACCTTCGACGCTCTGCTCATCACTTCGGAGGCTGCCGACTGTGGTAACCTCGAAAAAATCTTCTCGGAGCGTTTGGCTAAGAACCCCGACGACAAGGCTCAGGTTGAGAAGGCATTTAAGCTGATGACTCGCAACAACTGCCAGAGCGACTTCTACCTGATGGTGGGTGAGAAATACTACGCTATGGAGCCTCAGACCGCTACTGCACAGATTCTTAGCCGCACTTTCGAGGCTGTGAAGAGGTACGACAAGGCTTTGGAGTACTTGCGTGCAGCTGTTGAGATTGAGAGCGATCCTATGGTTAAATCGAACCTCTGCGTTCAGATTGCAGGTACTGAGCTTGCTGCTGGTGCTATCCGCGAGTCGGCCAACTATGCAAAGATGGCTATCGAGTACAACCCCAACAATGGCTCGGCTTACCTCTGCTTGGCTCAGAGCTATGTAGATGGCGCTACCTGCTCCGACGATTTCGCAAAACAGACCGTCTTCTGGTTGGCTTACGACGTTGTGGTTAAGGCTCGTGGTTGCTTCGAGGGCGACGATGCTCAGGTTGAGGTTTGCAACTCGTTGCTGAATACCTACCGTGGCTACTTCCCCAAACAGACCGACTGCTTCTTCCGTGGCTTGCAGGAGGGTGACAGCTACACCGTTAACTGCGGCTGGGTAAGTGGCACAACAACTGTTAGACCTATCAAATAGTGTCACTCAGACACCTATATAAAATAGCAATGGTAGCACCTCTTGTGGGGGGTGCTATCTTGCTGTTTTCGTGTTCGGGCAAAAAAGCAGGTCAAGAGATAAATATGGAGACGCTCATAACCCAACAGAGCGACTCGCTTACTATGCTCTATTCCAAAAACGGAGTAAAAGAGTATAGATTTTGGACTCCGCTGATGGAACGCTATGAGTTTGCACGCGACCCCTATATGGAGTTCCGCTATGGCATCAACATCATAACCTTCGACTCGCTCGGACGCGACAACTCACGCCTTAGGGCCGACTATGCCATCTTCTACGAGAAGAGGGAGTTGTGGGAGACCCGAGGCAATGTTGTTGGTACAAGCGCCGATGGCCGCCAACTCTTCACACAACAGCTCTTCTGGGACCAGAGGACCGATAAGGTCTATTCCAATGTCGATTGTCGCATTGTCGATGGCAGCGACACCTTTGTGGGCGAGGGCTTCGAGTCCGACTCGGAGTTCAACGACTGGGTCTTCCGCGAGAGCGAGGGCCGTATGTGGGTCGATGCCACTCAGGGCGAGGCTACTGCAAAGCCTGAGGAGGAGCAGAAACCCAAGGTGGAGGAGCGCCACAACCCCAATCGCCGCTCGGGGGCGCTCTTCGATGAGCCGCCCGTAAAGCGTGGCGAGAGAGTGCGCGCTAAGGAGCTGAAATCCAATAGAAAACTAAAACCTGCCAAGGGAGAACAACTGGAATTGTAGGCCGAGTGGGAAAGGAGGTCGAGTTGAAAGTTGAGAGCTATTAGGGAGTTTAGGGAACTTAGGGCCTATAAGCCCTATAAGGCCCAAGTTGCTGGGTTCTCTGGGTTCTCTGGGTTTACTGGGTTTACTGGGTTATTCCCAGAACTCTCAGTCCTCTCAGTCCTCTCAGCCCTCCCAGCAGTCAGCAGTCGGTTGACGGTAGTCGTCTTTTGACTTAGGTCGTTAGACATTAGACAAAATAATTATGCAGAGCTTGATGAGTATCATAGTGATAGTGGTTGTTTCGACCATCTTGTCGGCCTTTTTCTCGGGTATGGAGATCGCTTTTACAAGCGCCAACCGCCTGAGAATGGAGCTTGACCGCAAGAGGGGCGGAACAATTGGTCGTATCATCGAACGATTTGTCGATAGACCCGGCGAACTCATCACCACAATGCTCGTGGGTAACAACATCGTGCTGGTGGTCTATTCGACCTTTATGGCTGAGTTGATACACTTGGTGGCCGCCCGTATGGGCATAGTTATGGCCGACGATGCGGTGATTGTCGAGACGCTCATCTCTACTATCGTAATCATCTTCCTCGGCGAGTTTACCCCCAAGAGTATCTTTAAGATGAGGCCCAACGCCTTCTTCAAAGCCCTGCTCATACCCGTCTATATCTGCTACCTTGTGCTCTACCCGATTGCAAAGTTCGCCACAGCCCTCTCTTTTGGTATTCTGAGGCTGGTGGGCTTGAAGGTCAAGGAGGAACACAACATCAAGAGCTTCGGTAAGATAGACCTCGAAAACCTCATTGACGAGAGTGCAGAGAGTGAGAAGGTGCAGGCCAACGACCTGAGGATTTTCCAAAATGCGCTCGACTTCTCCGACCTGAGGGTGAGGGATTGTATGGTGCCGAGGGTAGATGTAGAGGCTGTGGAGGCTACGGTTAGTATCGAAGAACTTACTGAGCGCTTTATTGAGACGAACTTCTCGCGACTGTTTGTCTGGGAGGGTAGTATTGACAACATTGTGGGCTATGTGACAACCAAGAGCCTGTTTCGCAATCCCAAGAGTGTGAGCGAGATACTTATGCCCGTGAGGTATGTGCCCGAGACTATGGTTACGGAGAAACTTATGGGTGAGATGATACGTTCGCGCCAGAGCGTGGCGGTGGTCATCGACGAGTTTGGCGGCACGGCAGGTATCATCTCTTTGGAGGATGTTTTGGAGGAGATAGTGGGCGAGATTGAAGACGAACACGACGAGCCTGATATGGTAGAGAAGGTGCTTAAAGACAAACAATGGGTGCTCTCGTGTCGCTTGGAGGTGGCCTATCTGAATGAACGCTACAATTTGGCCCTTTCGGAGAGCGACGCCTACGACACTCTGGCGGGCTATATAATCGAACACTACGGCGGTATTCCCACTGTGGGAACAATCGTTGAGTGCGAGGGTAAGGAGATAAAAATCCTAAAATCGACCTCTTCGAGGGTTGAATTGGCAAAAGTTAGGATTTTGTGATAGGTTTTTCAGAGAAAAACACTATATTTGAAGCCAATTTTGTGAAAAAATAAAACGATAATAAATAATAAACAAAAACTTAACTCAACTGTATGGCAACATTAAATGATTTGAGGACCAAGGGCGGCGTAGTTGTTACAGCCGTAATTGCGCTTGGTCTGGTCGCTTTCTTGCTTGGCGACTTGTTTAGCAGCGGTAGCATTTTCACTTCTCGTGCTAACCGTGTTGGTAAAATCAATGGTGAGAATATCGAGTATCAGGAGTATCTGGTTCAGAGCGAGTATGTGAAGAACATTTACAGCCTCCTCTATGGTTCGAGCGCTTTCGACTCGGCTCAGTACGACGCCATCTACAACGAGGCTTGGAACGATATGGTTATGGCCAACGCTTACAGCCCCTCGTTTACCAAATTGGGTCTTACTATCAGCGACGCCGAGGTGGTGGATATGATTCAGGGTGGTTTCATCTCGCCCGTCATCAGCAGCTTCTTTGCTGACCCCGCAACCGGCACTTACAGCCCTGAGGTGTTGCGTAACTTCTTGGCTCAGATTGACGCCAACCCCGCTGTGTTGGATTTGTGGAACTACATCAAGAAGAAAGCTGCCGAGCAGCGCTTGGTGTCGAACTTCTCGACCTTGGTTAGCGCAGGTTTTGCTGCTAGCGAGTTGGATGTAAACAATTCGGTTGCTGCTGCCAACACTTCGAGCAACGCCAAAATCGTTGTTAAACCCTACTACGCTATCGCTGACTCGCTCGTAGCAGCTCCCACCAGCTCCGAGATTAAGGCCTACTACAACGACCACAAAGAGCTCTTCCGTCAGACCGCTCAGCGCAATGTTGAGTATGTAGTATTCAACATTGAGCCTTCGGAGGAGGACTTTGCTACTGCCAAAGAGGAGGTAGAGGCTTTGGCTGAGGAGTTCAAGGCTGCTGAGAATGTGCTTGGTTTCGCTACTGCCAATACTCACGGTACGGTTGATAGCCGCTACTATGCAGAGGACAAAATCGCTGCCGAGTATAAACCCTATGCCTTTGGCAAACAGAAGGGTCAGCTCTATGGTCCTGTTTTGAATGGCACTACCTACAAGATGGCTCGCATCTCGAATGTTCGCCAAATGCCCGACGAGATTGGCGCTCGCCACATCCTCCTTTCGTTCGATCAGCAGGATTTGGCCGACAGCATCCAAACCGCATTGCGTAAGGGTGCTAAGTTCGCCGAGCTTGCACAGAAATACTCGCTCGACGGCTCGGCTGCCGAGGGTGGTGACTTGGGTAGGTTTGCTCCCGAGGCTATGGTTCCCGAGTTCAGCGAGGCTCTCTTGGCTGCAAAGTTGAACGAGGTTGTTAAGGTGGAGAGCCAGTTTGGTATCCATATCGCACAGCTCACTTACCGCTCGAAACCCATCCGCAAGGCTCAGGTGGCTGAGATTACCTACGAGGTGGTTGCAGGCGACGCTACAATCCAGAAGGCTGCCAACGAGGCCAATAGCTTTATTGCTGCTGCCAACAAGAGCGACTTCGCTACTGCTGTTTCGGAGCTTGGCGTTGCAAAACGTACCGCTCGCATCCGCAATACCGACCGCACCGTTACCGGCCTGAACGACGCTCGTGAGCTTGTTCGCTGGGCTTACAACAATAAGGTTGGTAAGGTTTCTTCGACTATGGAGATTGACGGCGACTATGTAGTGGCTACCGTTACCGACATCCGCAAAGAGGGTTACTTGCCCATTAAAGAGGCAAGCAGCCGCATCGTCAACCAGCTCCGCAACGAGGCTAAACTCGCTTGGGTGGCTGAGCAGATTGAGGGCACTACCACCATTGAGGAGGCTGCCGAGAAACTCGGTGTTGAGGTTGTTGAGAGCAACGACGTATTTGGCAATGCCAACAACATCGTGGGTGTAGGTCCCGATATGAAGCTCGTGGGCGCTATCGCAGCTGCTGAGGAGGGCGTTGTTTCGACTCCTGTTGCTGGCAACTACGGTGTATATGTATTCACTGTTGATGGTCGTACCGCATCGGAGACTATCAATGCTGTGGATGAGAAGATTCGCCTCGAATCGCAGGAGCTCTTCTACATCAACGAGCGCATTGATCAGGCTCTTCGTGATGGTGCTGAGATTGAGGATAATCGCGTACGCTTCTTCTAATTTAAGCGCGTCTCGCGGGCGATTACTTCGTTACGCTTAAAAATCCCTCCCTCATTTACGTTAGTAAACTGCGGGAGGGATTTTTTTCGCAAGCCTTGTACTCGCCACGCGATACGCACTTAAATGTCTGACGTTTGAGGTCTAACGTCTAACGTCTAACGTCAAAGGTAATAAGGCAAATAAAAACTCGGGTATTAAAAAAGATACCCGAGTTTTTTTTGTGGCAAGCGGTTGCCGAATCGTCGGCAACTGCTTCTTGGTATTGACACCACAACTGCTATGCAAAACCGCCACCGGAGGGTGCTTTGGGAGCGTTGAGGGTGATTGTGCCAAAGTTGTTTTCGTAGCGCGAGATGTTCTCTTGGAGCGAGAGCATAAGGCGTTTGGCGTGCTCTGGTGTGAGAACGACGCGGCTCTTTACCTTAGCCTTGCTCATACCGGGGAGCATTGCTGCAAAGTCGAGGATGAACTCCGACGACGAGTGGGCAATTATTGCCAAGTTGGCATATTGGCCCTGAGCCACCTCGGGGGTGAGCTCAAATTCAAGTTTGTGTTCGTTTGCCATAGTTGCGAAGTGTTTTTATCTTTTATCCGTTGTTTTTACTCTCCTTTGTCTGAGGCCATAAGCGCGAGGGCCTGCTCCTTGTCGAGGGCAATCTGCTTGGATAGCTCATCGAGTGAGGCGAACTTCTGCTCTCCACGCAGGTGGTAGTGGAGATTGAGGCTTATGGGTTGGCCATAGATGTCGCCCTCGAAATCGACCAAATGGGCCTCTATGCGATGACCTTGGCTAATTGTGATGGTAGGACGGTAGCCGACGTTCACTACGGCGGTGTAGGTGCTCTCGCCCACTTGTGCCCTGCCGGCCCACACTCCGTCGGCCATATCGGTCAAAGGGGCTGTGGGGTCGATGTTGGCTGTGGGGAAGCCAATGCTATGACCTAAACCATTACCATAGGTAACGCGACCTACTATTTTTATATTGTGGCGTTTGGTTTTCACTGAAAGCTATTGTCCTTATTGTAAAAAATTTGTAACTTGCGCCAAATATACACATTTTTTATGGAAGAGATTGTTCATCCCAAAGGTAAAATTTACTACTCTATGGGCGAGGTGTGCGAGTTGTTTGGTGTAAATGCCTCGTTGCTCCGCTTCTGGGAGGAGGAGTTCCCTGTTTTGAAAATTGCAAAAAATAGTCGTGGACACCGCATCTACACCACCGACGACGTTGATAATCTCAGGCTCATCTACCATCTGGTCAAGGAGCAGGGTATGACGCTCGACGGTGCGCGTAGGCGTATGCGTCAGAATCGTGACAGTATCAAGCGCGAGGCCGAGGTGGTGGAGAAGCTACGTTCCATACGCAATATGCTTGCCGCCCTTAAAGCCGAGCTCTTAGACGAGGTGGTGGCTATCGATGTTGAGGATGACGATGTGGCCGAAAGCATTGAACCCCAGAGCGAAGAGGTGGTTGTGGCTGAGGCGATTATGGCCGAGCCAGAGGAAAAGGTGGTGGTTGCAAAGCCCCGCACCGAGGAGTTGGCCGACTTCCAGATGGAGATGCCCTCCGTTGAGCCTGTGGTGGAAGAGCCCCGCAAACCTCGCGGTCAGAAGGTTGGCACGCTGATTGGCGGCGATCTGTTCTCGCCCGAGGATATTCGTTTGGCGGTGGCCAAGGAGAGGTCGAAAGAGGCCAAAAAGCAGGTTGTTGAGCAGACTTTGTTTTAACCCCTGAGAGTCTGTTGTAAAAACCAACTAGGAAGATGAAAGTTAGAGAGATAGCCGAGTTGTTGGAGCAGCAAGTGCCGCTCTTTTGGCAGGAGTCCTACGACAATGCGGGTTTGGCTGTGGGCCATCCCGAGGCGGAGGTCGATATGGTGTTGGTGGCGCTGGATGTCACCGAGGAGGTTGTGGAAGAGGCTCTGAGGGTGGGGGCGCAGATGATTGTCAGCCACCATCCAATAATCTTTTCGCCCCTGAGGAGGCTTGCCGATGGCTCACCACAACAACGTGCCATACTTAGGGCCATTGAGGGTGGCGTGGCGCTCTATGCTGCCCACACCAATCTCGACAGCGCACCTGAGGTGGGCATAAGCCACTTTCTGGCCTCGCAGTTGGGCTTGAAGGTGGAGGGTCTTTTGGAGCCTTCGAGCTCGGATGAGGGAGTAGGAATTGGCGTTGTGGGTAGGCTCTCTGAGCCTGTGGCTGCCGAGGAGTTTCTGGCCACCATTGGTCGCACACTTGGGGTGAGGGCACTGCGCCATAGCCCTGTGAGGATTGATAGGGTGGAAAGGGTGGCTATATGCAGTGGCTCGGGCGGTGGCCTTATTGAGCGCGCCGAGGCTGCTGGGGCCGACCTCTACCTTACTGCCGACCTCAAATACCACTCATTTGTCGATGCCGACAGGATGATTTTGGTGGATGCGGGCCATTTTGAGACCGAAATTTGTGCTATTGATATTTTATTTGACATATTATCAAAAAAAATATCTAATTTTGCAGTTCGCAAGAGTCAAACTGCGCAAAACCCTGTGCGCTACTTGATTTTGGACAATAAATAGACAAGGATATATAAGAGCAAATCTATGGCAACAACTAACAAACGTAACGTGGAGAGTGTAGATTACACAATGCAGGAGCGCATCAAAGCACTCTATGAGTTGCAGCTAATCGACTCCAAAATTGACGAGATTAACAAAATCAAAGGCGAGCTTCCTATGGAAGTTGCTGACCTCGAAGACGAGATTGCAGGCTTGCAGACCCGCATCGACAACCTCCAAGATGAGTGCAGTGAGCTGAATGCTCTACTCCGCGACGCTAAGGAGCGCATCGAGCAGTGCAAGATTAAAATCGCTAAGTACACCGAGCAGCAGGAGAATGTGCGTAACAACCGCGAGTTCGACGCTCTCTCGAAGGAGATTGAGTTCGAGGAGTTGGATATTGAGTCGTTGGAGAAACGCATCAGGGAGTACAACAACAACCTCAAAGCTAAGAAACTCCTTATTGAGGAGGCTGAGACTATTAAGGCTGAGAGGGCTTCCGACTTGGCTGTTAAGCGCGAGGAGTTGGATAGCATCGACGCTGAGACCGCCAAAGATATTGAGATGCTGAGATTTCAGGAGGAGAAGGCTCGCGAGGTCATCGACGATAGGTTGCTCACCGCTTATAGCCGCATCCGCTCCAATGTTCGCAATGGCTTGGCTGTTGTGGAGGTTAAGAGGGATGCTTGTGGTGGTTGCTTCAACCGTATTCCTCCCCAGCGCCAGAGCGAGATTCGTATGGGTAAGAAGATTATCATCTGCGAGTACTGCGGTAGGATTTTGGTTTCGTTCGACGAGTAATCAACTTTCGGCAAAAGCCTTATAAACAATAATCGCCACCCTCCCAAGGGTGGCGATTGCTGTTTTGAGTTGAGATCGGTAGTCGGTAGTCGGCCGGCCGACGGTCTAACTTATCACATCGCTGGCTTGGGCCATCTCGGCGCGGGCCTCCATCTCCATTTGAAGCCCCACCATAGCCACCGCAGCACGAGCAAGCGAGAGCCCGTCGGGGTGGGAGAGAGTGGTGACAATGGGCATATTCCACTCTATCATCACATCCGTAAGGCCATTGAGTGCGGCACCGAGTACGGCGGGGTGTTCGCTTGTAGGCAGAAAGACCAACACCGCATCGACACTCGTCAGCTCGGCAAAGCATTTGGCTGCAAGTGCCGTTTCGCCAGTGCCCGGCACAAGCCTATACTCCACCTCGCCCTCAATCTCAACCATCTGGCTAAGACCACATTCGGCCATCATTGTCTGCTCGCCGCAACCCTCTACGACTATAAATCCAAATTTCAACGCGCCCATACGAATAGAATTATTTGTACAAATATACGAAATTATTGCGTTTTTCTTCTTTGGGAGGCAAAAAGGCCACCCCTATCTGCGTTGGGGTGGCCTCGGCCTCATCTTTACCGCCCTCTCCTCGGGGCTTTTATGTGGCCGAGAGAAGAGTTGCGGTGTTATCGTTTAACTAACCTTGTGGCAAATTTACTCCGCAGCGGTGGTGTGCGCCTTGAAGAAGTCGCCATACTTTTTCGACCAGTCGCTGGGAATCTCGTGCTTCATCTCGGGATAGTAGTGCATCTGCTTATCCTCGTTGGAGAGATTGTTGAAGGGGGCGAGGTTGGTGTGAGGAGGGCAAGTGCCGTCCTGCAATCCGCTACAAGCAATCATAGGGCAGTGGATGCGGGTAGCGAGGTTCTTGGTGTCGAAGTAGGAGAGGAATGCATACATCTCCTCGTCGGTCATTGAGCCTTGGTTGTTGCGAGCGGTGTCGCCGGGCCAACTAACAATGTTGAAGTAGTCGGGGAAGTCGCCGAGGAAGGCTACGCAGGGGGCAATGGCCGAGAAAGGATAGTCGCTCAGCGCGGCTGCTGCATAGGAGAAAGCACCACCTTGACTCGAACCCTCAGCAAAGAGGTTGTTCATATCGCTTGTGGGGCGGGTGGCCATAAAGCGCACAGCCTGAACGCAGTCCATAAATGCGCCACGATAGTAGTAGCTATCACGGTTGCCAAACTCGTAGGCAAACCAGTCGCCGTAGATATTTTTGTTGTCGCCCTTGCCGTCGGGTTCGCGGTGGGCGGCGTCGCGGTTGTTGAGAATCTGACCACGAGTGGAGAGGTAGAACTCGGCGTAGGTGTCCGACGAGCCACCCGAAGGACAGGTGGGTTTCGAGGTGCTGTTCTGGGTGTCGTAGCCGAAGAAGTGGATGATTACGGGGTGTTTCTCGCCATCCTGAGGCTCGACGTAGTAGCCACGAATAGTTACAGGCTCGCCAGTCAGACCGTCGGGTACAGATTGCATCTCAACCAGATAGACTTTGCGTGCCGCCGTACTCTTTTTGGGCAACTCGGTGAGAGTGGCATTCATATCAATGCTTGCGAGCTGCTCCTTGGCGGTGGCCCAGAAATCCTCGAAGTCGGGCTGCATATCGGGAGCCGAGACTATCTGTTCGGGGTTTACACCAAAGGTGAACGAGCGTGCGGTCTTGCCGTTTACGAAACATACGGCCCTGTAAAAACCGGGCTCCAACTCGTCGGTAACATCAACGTTGATAGACTTTTTGGCTTTGGCTTCAACCTCCTCGCTGTAATTGATTACGCTAACGAGCTTTTTCAGGTCGGTGGAGATTCTAATGGTTACGTCGGCCTTCATAGGGGCGTCGTTGGGATTCTCCACGTTGAAGGTGAAGTAGGGGGTGCTGTCGTAAATCCAATTTTCTGTGACGGGCATTTTGACTGTAAGTGGGTCAAGGTCGGCAGGTTGCTCGGTCTTGTTGCCCTCGCCCTCCTGTTCGGGTACATCGGGCTCAGCGCAAGCCATCAACATTGCTGCTATGGTAGCAACTGATACGAATAGGATTTTTTTCATTAACGTAGGGTTGTTAGATTAACTATGATTGTGGTTTGTTTTCCGATTTTTGTCGGAGTGCTACAAATGTAGTAAATTATTATGAAAGTTTCGCAAAACATTTCGTTTATTTTCGATTGGTTTCATTTTTTGCAACAATGAAACACTCCGTTGTTTTCTTGTCGAGCGTGGTGAGGGTGGCCAAAGGAGGGGCTGTGAAATACAAAAGGAGCCTCACCATTCGGTGGGGCTCCTTCGTCAGTTCGCACTTGCGGTGCAAACTATTTAACCGTGTTTACAATTTTCTCGAAAGCCTGAGGGTGGTTCATCGCGAGGTCAGCCAGAACCTTACGGTTCATCTGGATGCCCTTAGCGTGGCACTTACCCATAAACTCAGAATAGGTCATACCGTTCATACGAGCGGCAGCGTTGATACGCTGAATCCACAAGCTGCGGTAATTTCTCTTCTTCTCTTTGCGGTTGCGATAGGCGAACTGCAAGCCTTTCTCGACAGTGTTCTTTGCTACTGTCCAGACGTTTCCCCTTGAACCAAAGTTACCTTTGGCAAGTTTTAAAACTTTTTTTCTGCGAGCTCTCGATGCTAC
>JAGBVY010000064.1 GCA_017630115.1 Tidjanibacter sp.
AACTAACCTCTCCGTCGCTTTGCGACACCTCCCCTGACATAGGGGAGGAGTGGTTGTGGGGCGAAAGACGCCCTTGTGACCCCTGTGACCCCTGCAAAACACTCGGGCATTAAAAAAGATACCCAAGAACTACTGGGTCAGGAGAACATCGGCTGGGTTTTGTGGAGCGAGAGCAAGGCTTGCGACGCTGAGGAAACCGCAGTTTGCTTGGGCAAACGCCAAACGAGAAAATAACAACACCCCTCAGGGAGAACATCGGCTGGGTTTTGTGAGGCGAGTTTCGGGCCAAGCTAAGGAGGGAGTCCGCAGCCTACTGAATGTAGGTGAGGAGCTCACTCTCTGACGCTTGGGGCGAAAATCGCCCACAAGGCACAGCCGCCAATGAACTGAAAAACAGAGTTTACTAAGAATATATATGACAAACGAAGAGATACAAATACTCCAAGGCCTCAACCCTGCCCAAGAAGCTGCGGTGAGAGATTTTCAGGCGCCATCGCTGATTGTGGCCGGTGCGGGCTCGGGCAAGACCAGAGTGCTGACCTGTCGCATTGCGTGGATGATTTCGCAAGGAGTTGCTCCCTATTCGATTATGGCTCTGACCTTTACAAACAAGGCGGCCAAAGAGATGAGGGAGCGTATAACCACGCTTGTGGGCGAGGCGAAGAGTCGCTACATCTGGATGGGCACGTTCCACTCGGTCTTTTTGCGCATACTCTACAATGAGGTTGATAAGATTGGTTTTCAGCCCAACTTCACCATCTACGACACCGCCCAGAGCGAGAGCCTGATAAAATCGCTAATCAAGGAGATGCAACTCAGCGACGAGGTCTATAAGCCTCGCGAGGTACACTCACGCATATCGTTGGCCAAGAACAACCTTGTAACCTATCAGTCCTACGAGTCGAGCGCCCAGCTTATGGAGGAGGACAAGAAGCGTCGTATGCCCCAATTCTACCAGCTCTACCGCAACTATTGCGTGCGCTGCAAGCAGAACAATGCTATGGACTTCGACGACCTCTTGTTGCAGACCAACATACTCTTCCGCGACCACCCAGAGGTGCTTGCAAAGTATCGAGAGCGATTTCCCTACATACTTGTGGATGAGTATCAGGATACCAACTACGCCCAGTATCTGATTGTGCGCTCGTTGGCGGGCAGTCCCAATGCCAACATCTGTGTTGTGGGTGACGACGCCCAGAGTATCTATTCCTTCCGAGGTGCAAAGATTGAGAACATATTTCGTTTTCAGCGCGACTTTCCCTCAGCCCGCATCTACAAGCTCGAACAGAATTACCGCTCGACCCAAACCATTGTTGATGCGGCCAACAGCATCATCGAGCACAACCAACACCGCATCAAGAAGCGTGTCTTCTCGGAGAACTCGCAGGGCGAGCGCATCAGGGTTTTCAGGGCCTACACCGAAGGCGAGGAGGCTCAGATGGTAGCCAATGGCATACGCGCAGCCCACATTGCCGACGGAGGCAACGATTGGAGCAACATAGCAATACTCTATCGCACCAACGCCCAGTCGCGTGCATTGGAGGAGGCTCTGCGCAAGCGCGATATCCCCTATCGTATCTATGGAGGTCACTCCTTCTACGACCGCAAGGAGGTTAAGGACCTAATGGCATACTTCAAGACCATTTCCAACCCCCGCGACGACGAGTCGCTACTACGCATCATCAACTACCCCGCACGAGGCATTGGCGATGTGACCATAGGCAAGATTCGCTCGCTGGCCCAAAGCAAAGGGCTCTCGATGTGGGAGGCTATGATGGGGGCAACACCCGAGGAGCAGGCCATAATGGGCCGTAAGGTGCTCGACTTCCTCAACCTGATTAGCTCGTTGTCGCTCTCACGCAACGACAAAACTCTCTATGAGTTTGGACTCGAAGTAGCAACACGCAGTGGCATTATTTCGGCCTACAAACTCAACCCAACGCCCGAGAACGAGAGCGCCCTACAAAATGTGGAGGAGCTTCTGAACTCGATGCAAAACTTCCGCCACGAGATGATTGAGGTGGGTGGCGAGGAGGAGGTTACCGAGCCAACGTTGGAGGTATGGCTGCACAACATCTCGCTGCTGACCGATATGGACGAGAAAGATATAGACAAACGCAATTGGGTGACACTGCTTACGGTCCACTCGTCGAAGGGTTTGGAGTTCGACCACGTCTTTATCACGGGCTTGGAGGAGAACCTCTTTCCGAGCGTCATTTCGCTCGCCTCGCCCGACCAGATTGAGGAGGAGCGTAGGCTCTTCTATGTGGCAGTCACCCGCGCCAAGAGGGATGTGACCATAACTTTTGCAGCGTCGCGTTTTAAGTGGGGCTCAATGGAGTTTAGTCGCCCAAGTCGTTTCCTCAAAGAGATTGACCCTCGCTATCTCGACCTTCGCTATGAGGACGACGAGGAGGAGCAGGAGGAGGAGAGCCGCAACCGTGGTCGCGGACAGATTGAGGATCTGCGCCGTCGCTTCGACCAACGACAAGGGCGCACCATTGTGGAGCGTAGGGAGTTCCGTAGCCAGACCACACCCATAACCCCCAATCGACCCACTCAACAACCCACACCCCAAAGGCCCGATACGAGTCGTATGCGTAGCATTGGAGTGCGTAGCGAGGGAGAGTCGGGTGGAACGGTGAGCAGTTGTGGCAACTACGCTGTCGGTCAGCGAGTTAAACACTCGCGCTTTGGCACTGGCGTAATCCAAGAGATTGAGGTGTTGCAGAAAGATGCCAAAATAACCGTCGTGTTTGACAACCCTCTGCACGGCAAGAAAAACCTACTCTCCAACTATGCAAAGTTGGAGGTAATATAGAGCCAGATACGACTATGAGGCGAGAAGAGAGATATAGAGGTATTGTGGAGTACTTTTCGGAGGCTATGCCTGTGGCTCAGAGCGAGTTGGATTTCGGCTCGCCCTACGAGTTGGTGGTGGCCGTTATGCTCTCAGCACAATGCACCGACAAACGTGTAAACCTCACTACCCCGGCACTTTTCGAGCGTTTTCCCAACGCCGAGGCTCTGGCCGCCGCTGAGGCCGACGAGGTCTATACCTACATCCGCAGCATCTCCTACCCCAACAATAAGGCCCGCAACCTTGTGCGTATGGCTCGTATGCTCACCGAGGAGTTTGGGGGCGTTGTGCCCGATAGCGTGGAGCAGCTCGAAAAGCTCCCCGGCGTGGGTCGCAAAACGGCCAATGTGGTGGCCTCGGTGCTCTTTGGCAGAGAGGTTATGCCTGTTGATACTCACGTTTTTAGGGTGTCGCGCCGCATTGGACTGACCATTGGGGCAAAAAATCCACTCCAAGCCGAGGCGCAACTCGAAAAAGGCTTTCCCAAACACCTGCTCCCCATCGCCCACCACTGGCTCATACTCCACGGACGCTATGTATGCACCGCCCGCAAGCCCAAGTGCGACCAGTGTGGCATACGTCAATGGTGCAAAACAAATGGAAAATTGAAAATTGAGAATTGAGAATTATGGTGCGCCTACGGCGCAGGACTAACCTCTCCGTCGCTTACGCGACACCTCCCCTGACATAGGGGAGGAGTGGTCGTGGGGCGAAAATGAATTCAAAATTATTAGGGAGGTTAGGGAGGCCCTATAAGCCCTATATGTCATTAAAGCCCTTAATGCCCCTAAGGCCCCTAAGGCCCTTAAAGGACTTGGGGCGTTAGACGCTTGGGTAGCACCACCCTAACAAAACAGGACTTGTCCTGCGGCTGGGTTTTGTGAGGCGAGTTTCGGGCCAAGCTAAAGAGGGAGTCCGCAGCCCACTCGGTCGGAAGAACATCGGCTGGGTTTTGTGGAGATTATTTTGGGCCAATCCGAGCGAGCAAACCGCAGCTTACTGGGCGTAAGTGAGGATTTGCGAGGCGATGGTTGGTGCAAAATAAGCCCACAAGGCACAGCCGCAAACAAAGATAAAAAGTATGAAACAATATAAAGCCCGCGGCATAGTCCTCAACACCATCAAATACGGCGAGTCGTCGATGGTGGCACAACTGCTCACCGATGTGGGTGGTCGCAGAGGCTATATTGTTCAGGGATTGGGCAAGGGCGCCTCGAAAAACCGAGGCAAAGGAGCTTTGTTTCAGCCTATGTTTCTTGTTGATTTTGTGGGCATTGAGAGCAACAAGACCGAGCTTGACAGACTCAAAGAGGTAACTCTTGCCGAGCCACTCCAATCTATCCCCTTCGATGTTAGGAAGAGCACCATTGCTCTCTTTATGGCCGAGATTCTCTACCGCCTCATCCGCGAGGTGGAGCCAAATAGTCCGCTCTTCGACTTTGTATATTGCTCTGTTGTGGCACTTGATAGAATGAGTGAGGGGGTTTACAACTTCCACTTGTGGTTTATGGTGGGGCTGAGTCGCTATTTGGGCTTCTACCCTTCGGGCGACTATACCGAGGGCGACGTGTTCGACATTGAGTCGGGCACATTTACGAGCCTTCCGCCACGCAGTGGACTCTTCATCAATGCCGACAATAGTCGCCTTCTTCACGAACTTATGGAGGTGGATGCCGACAGGCTCGACACAATCAGCCTCTCACGCATCCAACGCAAGGAGTTTATTGGCTCATTGTTGGCCTACTTCGGCTACCATTTGGACACCATCCACACCATCTCTTCGCTCCGAATACTAAGCGAAGTATTTTAGCGCAAAAAACACTCTTCGTAACACAAAAAAACAAGGTACGTTTGTACCTTGTTTTTACCTTGTTTTTACCCTAAAATCGTTGGTAAACACCTAACAATTAGCACTTTGCCCTAAGAGCCTCCAAAAATGCACCCTCGGCACTCCAAAGATGCTCTGTTTGGAGCCACAAACCGCGAGCCAATGCCTCCTTTGAGGGGCGCTCAGAGGTGATGGCCGAGCGATAGGCTTGGTCGGCTGGGTGGGCCGTAGCGCACCACTCTTTCAGGTAGGCCGAGTGGAAGCGAGAAAGGGCAGCAAAGTGGGCCGAGGGAATTGCTCCCTCGCGCAAAAATCCGCTCCACACAAGCAGCAAAGCCTTTTCGGGGCTCTTGTCGTCGAGGTCGGGCAGCACGTCATCAAACGAATCCCACTCCCTAATGGCCACATAGATAAATCCAAGCAGGGTCGTAACCTCCAAGTGGTCCTCACTATCTACGTCGAGCACCATCTCCAACTGAGCGGCGGCCATCTCCAGGTCGCCTACAAGGAAAAAGTCGGTAGCCGATGCGTGCAGCAACACAATAGCTTCGCGCGTCACATTATCCTCCCAATCGAGCTCGATAGGCTCATCCTCGGGCAAAAGCGCAACAAGCTCTTGCACAGCAGCAAAGCGTATCTCAGCTGCCTCCTCCCAGCGTCCATCCTCCTCGGCTCGGCGGGAGCGCTCCAAGGCGACGTGGAACTCCACATCGGCCCCTTTGGCCGACTTGTCGTGGACTATGCGGAAGGTTTGATTGAGGGTTGGTTTAAGCGAGTTTTTTGCCATAGCCGAATACTTTTTTGAGCATAAACACCGAAATTGCAAGTGTGAGCACACCACCGAGCAGGTAGGCAACAAGACTATTGCTCATACCACACATCAGGGGCGAGATGAAGATGTAGCTCGAACAAACATAGGTCATAACCACTGCGGGAACAAGCGCAATCCAAATGTTGCGCCCATTGTGGTGCAGCCACACCGTTATTGTCCAAAGGGTAAACACTGAGAGAGCTTGGTTGGCCCACGCAAAGTAGCTCCACATTGTGCCGAAGGGGAGCAGGAAGATAATCACAAGGCCGAGGGCGAAGATGGGCAACGACACCCACATACGCTTGCCTACGCTCTTCTGCTCTATGCCAAACATATCGGCCACAATGAGCCTTGCGCTACGGAAAGCTGTGTCGCCTGAGGTGATGGCACAAGCCACAACACCAAAGACCACAAAGTAGGCAAGCACCTCGCCCAGAGTGGAGGTGGCAATCTTATCGACCAACACCGCCGCCTTGCCTCCATACTCGGCAATGGCGCCATTGAGCCCCTCGACTCCGCCCCAGAAAGCCATACCAATGGCGGCCCAAATCAGGGCGATGACACTCTCGGAAATCATTGCGCCATAGAATACCATACGGCTCTCGTTCTCGTTACGCATACAGCGAGCCATAAGTGGCGACTGGGTGGCGTGGAAGCCCGAAATTGCACCACAAGCAATGGTTGTAAAGAGCATTGGCATAAGCGGGAAGCGCTCGGCGTCGGCCTTCATATTCTGAAAGCCCCTGAACTCGGGAATAGCCGAACCATACTCGGTAAAGAGCGCCCAGAGAATACCCAACGCCATAAATATCAGAAGGCCTCCAAAAACGGGGTATATCTTGCCTATAATCTTGTCGATGGGCAAAACCGTAGCGACCAAGTAATAGACCAGTATGACAGCCAAAATCGCCATCAGCAAAATGGAGAATGTGTGGCCGGCGGGGCTAACAAAAGCCACCGACGAGAGCGCAGGGACGTTGATGCGCTCGGCAATCAGCTCGGCAGGCTGCGACATAAACACCGCACCCACCATAATCATAAGAAAAACCGAAAACCAACGCATAATGGTCTTGGTGCCTCCGCCCAAGTATTTGCCCACAATCTCAGGGAGACTCAAACCGCCATTGCGGAGCGAGATAACACCCGAAAAGAAGTCGTGCATAGCACCAAAGAAAATACCTCCAATGGTAATCCACACAAAGGCCACAGGGCCATAGGCAGCACCGAGCAACGCACCGAAAATAGGCCCTAAGCCCGCGATGTTAAGCAGCTGGATAAGAAAGGTTTTCCAGCGGGGCATTGGGATGTAGTCCACGCCGTCGAACATTGTTTTGGAGGGGACTTCGGTGGTGTTGCGGATGGTGGCCACATTGTCGAGATAGCGACCATAGATGAAGTAGGCCGCAACGAGCAATGCAAGGCAAATCAGAAAAGTAATCATATCGTTTTGTGGTTAATTTGTCCTTAAAACCGACTACGAAGATACAAATTTATCGGCAATATGGCTCTCGCCCATAGATTTATTTTTAGCTAATGCTAAAAAATTTCTATCTTTGCACTATGGAGAATCTATTAGGAAAAAATATCGAGGAGCTTAGGGCTGTGGCCGAGAGTGTCGGATTGAAGAAATTTGCCGCCACACAGCTGGCCGAATGGATATACAAGAAGGGGGCAACCTCCTTCGAGGAGATGACCAACCTCTCGCTGGTGGCTCGCAAAGCCCTCGCCGAGAACTACTCCCTCGGGCTGAGCGCTCCCGTGAGCGTGGCCGAGAGTGAAGACGGCACCAAGAAATACATCTTCGTGGTGGGCGATGGCCAGCGCATTGAGAGTGCCTTCATACCCGATGGTGACAGAGCTACGCTCTGCATCTCGTCGCAGGCGGGGTGCAAGATGGGTTGCAAATTCTGCTTCACGGGCAGAGGTGGCTACCACGGCGACCTGACTGCCGCCGAGATTCTCAACCAAATATGCTCCCTTCCCGAGAGAGAGCGCATAACCAATGTTGTGCTTATGGGTATGGGCGAACCGCTCGACAACCCCGACAACGTACTCAGGGCTTTGGAGGTTATGACCTCGGCTTGGGGATTTGCTTGGAGCCCCACCCGCATAACCCTCTCAACGGTGGGGGTACTGCCCAACCTGAGGCGTTTTCTTAGCGAGTCGCAGGTGCACTTGGCCGTATCGCTCCACAATCCATTTAGCGCACAGCGTCAGGAGATTATGCCCGTAGAAAAGGCTTTCCCCATACGCGATGTGGTGGCCCTGTTGAAGGAGTACGATTTCAGCCACCAGCGCCGAGTGAGCTTTGAGTATATCGTCTTGAAGGGGATGAACGACAGCCCCGAGCACATCAAGGAGCTCTGTCGCCTGCTCGACGGACTGAAATGTCGCATCAACCTCATCCGCTTCCACGCCATACCCGACTCGCCCTATGTAAGCCCCGACGGCGAGAAGATGATTCGCTTCCGCGACACCCTCACACGAAAAGGTATTATGACCACCATCAGGGCCTCCCGAGGCGAGGATATAAAGGCAGCTTGCGGACTACTCTCAGGAGAGGCCGGACGCAAATAACCCTCCTGAGGGCCAACAAACCACACAATACACCCCCCTACAACACAAAGCAATGTCAGCCAACCTATCGAAACTCGCAGGACAAGTGGCCATCTACGGCATCAGCAGCGTCGTTGCACGACTGCTGAACTATCTGCTCGTACCCTATTATACGCGCATAATGACCCCGTCGGAGTATGGTATCATAACCGACATCTACGCCATTATACCCTTTGCTCTGGTGGTGCTGACGCTCGGTATGGAGAGTGGCTACTTCCGCTTTGCGGCCAAGGCCGAGGGGGCAAAAGAGCGCAAAGATGTCTTTGCCACCACTTGGGGCGCAACACTCGTCGCTGCCACCCTATTTCTCGGCGCAGTATGGCTTTTTAGAGGGGGCATATCGGAGGCTATGGGATACGCAGAAACCCCCTATGTGGCCATCACAGCGCTGATTATCTTCCTCGATGTGGCCGGAGCCATACCCTTTGCACGCCTACGTCAAGAGGGCAAGGCTCTGCACTACGTTGCCATAAGGCTGCTCTCGGTGGTGATAAACATTGGCCTCTGCTTGTGGTTCTACAACTTCCAACCCTCATCGGCGGCACTATTCGCCACTCCCACCGATCCGGGCTACGCATTTGTGGCCAACCTCATCGCCAGCGCCATAACCTTCGTTCTGCTCGTTTTGTTGTCGCGCGACACCTTCCCACGCATACGTCGCAAGACGCTCGGCACCATATTCCTCTACTCGCTACCGCTGCTCGTTAGCGGCATTGCCGGCACAGCCAACGAGTTCATCGACAGACAGATGATTAAGTTGCTGATGCCTGCCGAGGAGAGTTTGGCCGCGCTCGGAATCTATGGCGCTGTGGTGAAAATTGGCGTTGTGATGTTGCTCTTCACACAGATGTATCGCCTTGCTGCCGAACCATTCTTTTTGGCCGAGTTTAAGAAGGATGAATTTAAGAATTCCAGTGCTGAGGTGATGAAATACTTTATCATTGTCAGCCTTGCTATCTTCCTATTTATCACACTCTTTGCCGACCTGTTTGCACTGATTGTTGGCCCCGATTTCCGCGAGGGTATGTACATACTACCCATTGTGCTCATAGGCAACGCACTAAGTGGTGTGGTGCTCAATTTGTCGTTCTGGTACAAACAGTCGGGGGCGACCAAATATGCTATGGTTGTTACGGGGGTGGGACTAACATTCACTATTGTTTTCAACATCCTGCTCGTGCCAACTCTTGGCTATGCCGGCGCAGCTATTGCCCGATTGTTGTGCGAGAGTGCAATGGTTGTGGTCAGCTACCGACTCGGACAGAAACACCAACCCACACCCTACAACCTCAAACGCATAGGCTTCTATGTGGTTGTGGCTGCCTCACTTTGGGCCCTTTCGCTGCTCACATTGTCGCTCCCGTCGGCACTCCACTATGGTTGCAACGCTCTCTTGTTGGCCGGATTCTTGGCGGTGGCTGTGCGTCGCGAGGGAATCAACATTAGTGGCCTTCTAAGGAGCATACTCAGAATGGGGCGATAACCTCTTGGGCGCAAGATAAATTTGCAATCAAACAAATCAAAAAAAACATAGATAAAATGAAAGTAAAAGTCATCAACAACTCCCACCACCCCCTGCCACGCTACGAAACCCCCCTTTCGGCAGGTATGGATGTGAGGGCCAACCTCGACGAGCCTATCACACTCTCTCCGCTGGAACGCGCACTGGTTCCAACCGGCCTTTTTGTAGAGCTGCCAGAGGGCTACGAGATGCAGGTTAGACCCCGCAGTGGCTTGGCGGCCAAATTTGGCCTTACGGTGCTCAATGCTCCCGGCACAATTGACGCCGATTACAGGGGCGAGGTGAAGGTCATTTTGGTAAACCTATCCAACGAGCCATTCACCATCAACGACGGCGAGCGCATCGCACAGCTCGTTGTGGCGCAACACGCTCAGGTTGAGTGGATTGACGCCGACACCCTATCCGAGAGTGAGCGCGGTGCGGGTGGCTTCGGCAGCACCGGAAAATAGCGTTTCAAGGCTTAGTCGGCAGTCGCAACCGAGCCGAAAAAACAGGACAATCTACGGGCCTCCATACCTTCGAGTATGGGGGCTATTTTGTGCCACTAAAACCCCTGAAACGTACCTTGTTTTTCAGCAAAAACAGGCCACTATTTGACGCAAAAAAGATGTTAAATTATCCCTCCAAAAACTCCTTGAAAATCGCTCCAAACGTACCTTGTTTTTGTGCAAAACGTACCTTGTTTTTAGGAACATCTGATGGGATGTGGAGATTGCAGATGACAACTTGAAACGGATTGTAAAGAGGCATCAAAAAGGGTGAATTCCGACTATCGGCCCAGACCCACAGACAACCACACCCCTCACCACATCGCCCCTATAAGGGGCGGAAAAGAGAGAAAAGCCGTGCCCCAATTTTGATTTTTCATTTCCACGCCCTATCTTTGTAGTTTGCATACTGCCCTAAAAGGGCAAAGAAAAAACAAACGAGATGAAATTCAACGAGGTCATAGGCCATAGTCAGCTGCTCGAACAGCTCCGCAACAACATCGACACAGGTAGGGTTAGCCACGCACAACTCATTGTGGGTGAGTGTGGTTGGGGCACTCTGCAAGTGGCGCTGGCCTATGTGCAGTATCTCCACTGCGCCCACCGCGAAGGCGGCGAGCCTTGTGGCAAATGCCCCTCGTGTGTGCAGATTGCGGCTCTGGCCCACCCCGACGTTCACTTTGTCTTCCCCATTGTCAATCCCACCAAAAACCCCACTTGCGACTACTTCATTGGCGAGTGGAGGGAGATGGTAACAGCAAGCGACGCCATATTCGACGAACACGAGTGGTATGACAACATCGATGCAGCCAACTCGCAGGGCATAATCCCCGTCAAGGAGGCCGAAAATATCATCCGCAAACTCTCCTTCAAAGCCTTCGAGGGTGAGTACAAGAGCGTCATCGTATGGCTGCCCGAGAGGATGAACACCCAGACTGCCAATGCACTACTGAAAATACTCGAAGAGCCTTGGGAAAAGACCCTCTTCCTGCTGGTGTGCGAACACCCCGAGTCGTTGCTCACAACCATACTATCTCGCACTCAGCAGATTAACGTCGGCCGCATAGAGCCCGAGGCGTTGGCTGACTACGCCACATCGCGCCTCGGAGCAACACCCAGCGCAGCAGCCTCCGCAGCTCGCATTGCAGGGGGTTCTGTCACAACCCTCCGACGAGTACTGACCGAGCAGGAGGGGTCGGCCTCGGACAACTTCGAGCTCTTCACAAGGCTTATGCGACTCTCCTACTCCAACCGCCACTTGGAGCTTTTCGAGTGGGCCGAGCAGGTGTGCGCTATGGGCCGAGAGGGGCAAAAGAACTTCTTGGAATATGCGTTGGGGCTAATCCGTGAGAGCTATATGCTGACAGCCGGAATGGAGAGTGTGAGCAATCTTTGGGGCGCCGAGAGAGAGTTTTGCCTGAAATTTGCCCCCTTTGTGGCTAACCACAATGTGGAGGCGTTGGTGGCTGAGATTGAGAGGGCATTGCGCGACATTGGCCAGAACGGTAACCCTCGTATGGTCTTTACCCACTTTGCGCTGGCAACCAGCAAACTCATTGCCCAGAGGGTGCAATAAGACCCGAAAAACTGAAAACAAACCTAAAACAAACAAATAAAACACAACAAACGATATGGCAAAAGCGATTATCATAACAGGAGGCAACGTTGGCGACATTAAGGACACGCTGCGTCGTGCACAGCAAGAAATCAACAAAGAGTTGGGCATCATCCTGCGTTGCTCCCACAGCTACGAGAGCAAAGCTTGGGGCTTCACCTCGTCGGAAAACTTCTACAATCAAGCCATCATTCTCGACACCGACTTCTCGCCCGAGGAGTTGCTCGACAAGGTGTTGGAGATTGAGACAAAACTTGGTCGTGACCGCGACGAGGAGGCTCGCATAAAGGCTCAGACAGGCGAGAGGTTTGCACCCCGCAAGATTGACATCGACATCCTCTTCTACGACGACGAGGTTATCGACACTCCACGCCTGAAAATTCCCCACCCTCTGATTCAGGATAGGGACTTTGTGTTGCGCCCCCTCAACGAGATTGCTCCCGACAAGATTCACCCCACGCTCCGCAAAACCATCCACACCCTCTTTGAGGAGATGGAGGCTTCGGGCAATTAGCCTACACAGAGCAAGGCGAGAGTAGAAACAGAGAGAAAAAGGCAAAACCAAACAAAAACCGATGCGTAAGAGTTTTATTGTAAGAGTGTTGCAAATTGCGGTAGTGGGCGTGTTCGCAAGCTCGCTGCTGTGGCGTTGTGCCAACATTGTAGCACCACAAGGCGGCCCCAAGGATTCGCTACCACCCATTGTGGTAAGCGCCCTGCCCGGATTCAACACCACCAACTTCACCGGCAAGGAGATTTATATCGGTTTCGATGAGTATGTTCAGCTCAAAGACCAACAGAAGGAGTTTTTTACCTCGCCAATGATGAAGAAAAACCCCACCATTACCACAAGTGGTAGGGGCATACGCATAACCATACTCGACACTCTCCAAGAGAATCAAACCTACGCACTCAACTTCGGCCGCTCGATTGTCGATAATAACGAGGGTAACCGCCTGAGCGACTTCCGCTACGTTTTTTCGACCGGCTCGACCATCGACTCAATGGTTATGAGTGGCTACACCGTAAGCGCAAGCAAGGGCGATAGTGTGAGCAACTCGCTCATATTTTTCTACCCCGCCGAGGCCGACTCCATCCCTCAGTACGACTCGTTGCTGCTCAAATACAAGCCCGCAGCGGTGGCTCGTGCTGCCACCAACGGCATCTTCATTGCCCAAAACCTCAAACCCATAGACTATAAAATCTACGCTATTGAGGACAAAAATAGCAACTTCACCTACGACCCAGAGACCGATATGGTCGGCTTCTTGGACTCGGTACACAATCCACTAAGGGAACACGATTTTAGTGTGTGGTACGACACCACACGTCACTACCTCACAGCCGAGCCTCAACT
>JAGBVY010000065.1 GCA_017630115.1 Tidjanibacter sp.
AACAGACGAGAGTTTCGGCGGCTGCCGAAACTCTCGTCTGCTTTCTGTGTATATGAGATTCTATCCGAGTTGGTCGATTGCCTTCGAGAGGCGCTCGAAAATCTCCTCTACCGTACCTACGCCGTCGATGGCAACGTGCTTGCCCTGAGCTGCATAGTAGTCGGCAACTACGGATGTCTGTTCGTTGTAAATGCGTATGCGGTTGCGGATAACATCCTCGGAAGCATCGTCGGCCCTGCCACTCTGCTTGCCACGCAGGAGCAAACGCTCAACAAGCTCCTCTTCGGGAACTTCCAGCGAGAGCATTACATCTACCTCGCTCTTCCACTCCTCCATCAGCTCGTCGAACTTCTCGGCCTGATAGGTGTTGCGAGGGAATCCGTCGAAGATACTACCCTCTACATCTTGGTGGGTGGCCATAAAGTGTTTTACAATCTCAATTACAAGGTCGTCGGGTGCAAACTCGCCACGCGCGATGCAATCCTCCACTTGCTTGCCTGCTGCTGTTTTGGCCTCAATCTCGTTGCGAATAACCTGACCCGTTGAAATGTGGTTGAAACCGTATTTCTCAACCAGTTTAGCCGCCTGAGTGCCTTTGCCTGCTCCCGGAGGGCCAAAGAGTACTATATTTTTCATTTAATATACGTTAGAAAAAATTTTTTCACGCTTGCAAAGATATACCTTTTTGTGCAAATAGCTAATCTTGTTAGTAAAATTTTTTATTATCTTTGCCAAAAATTGTTTTTCTTATGAGTAAACGTACTGAAATATCCGAAATAGGCCCTTTTGGCCTTGTTGAAAGGCTCACTTCGGGCTTGGAGAGAGTGAATGGTAGCACTGTTGTAGGTGTTGGCGACGACGCCGCTGTGGTGGATGCAGGCGATAAATATATGCTCTTCTCCACAGAGTTGTTGATTGAAGGAGTCCACTTCGATTTGACCTATTGTCCCTTGAAATACTTGGGCCACAAAGTGGTTGTGGCAGCAATGAGCGACATCATCGCAATGAACGGCACACCCCGTCAGCTGACCGTGGCGCTGGGTATCTCGGCACGATTTTCGGTGGAGCATATTGAGGAGCTCTACGAGGGTATTAAGTCGGCCTGCAAGGAGTACTCTATCGACCTTGTTGGTGGCGACACAACAGCTTCGCTCAATGGTCTTACCATAGGCGTGAGTGCCATTGGCGAGGTGGCCAAAGATAGGCTTGTGCGTCGCAATGGTGCGCGCGAAAACGACCTTGTTTGCATCACCAGCGACTTGGGCGCCGCCTATATGGGCCTCCACTTGTTGGAGCGAGAGCGCATAGCTCTCGATGGTCATCCCAACCCTACGCCCGAGTTTGCAGGCCACCAGTATATTCTTCGTCGCCAGCTCAAACCCGACCTGAGGTTGGATATTATTAAAGCCCTTGAAGCAGAGGGTATTGTCCCCACTTCGATGATTGACCTCACCGACGGTCTTGCCTCGGATGCGTTGCAGATTTGCAAATCTTCCGGCTGTGGTATGAGGCTCTATTTGGAACGTATCCCCATCGCTGCCGAGACGAGAGCTATGGCCGATGAGTTGCACGCCGACCCCATTGTTGCAATGCTCAATGGCGGCGACGACTTCGAACTGATGTTTACTGTGCCTTTGGAGCAGCGCGATAAGGTGTTGCACTTTGGTGGCGTGGATGTCATTGGCCATATCACAACTCACGGTGCTGTTCTTGTTACGCCCGAGGGTGGGGAGTTGCCTTTGACAGCACCGGGCTTTGTACATAAATAATTAGCTGATATTTAAGGGCTGTGAGATTTTCTAATCTCGAAATTTAGTTATAACTTTGCAAAAAATCATAAGTTATGACTATAATCCAGCTTGAATATCTCATTGCTGTTGCCAATTGTGGCAGCTTTTCTAAGGCGAGCGAGTTGTGTTTTGTGACACAGCCATCGCTGAGTATGCAGATTAAGAATCTCGAAGAGGAACTTGGTGTGATTTTGTTGGACCGCACCAAAAAACCTGTTGTCCCCACTCAGGTGGGTATGTTGGTGATTGAGAAGGCCAAGGAGGCGCTGCTTGCTTACAACAACGTGCGTGAGTGTGTGGCCGAACTCCGAGGCAGTGTGTCGGGCAAATTGCGCTTGGGTGTGATACCCACCATTGCCCCCTATCTGTTGCCCCGATTCGTGCACGTCTTTGGCGAGAAATATCCCAAAGTGGAGCTGGAAATCAGGGAGATGATTACGCCCGATATAGTTAAGGCTATGGACAACGACGAACTCGATGCCGCCCTGCTTGCGGGTGGAACTTGCCCCGAGCGCATCACCGAGCAGGAACTCTTCGACGATAGATTCTATGCCTATGTTTCGCCCGAGAATCCGCTCTCGGCACGCACCAATCTCCGCATTGAAGACATCTACACCAAAGAGTTGATACTGCTCGCCGAGGGGCACTGCTTGCGCGACCAGATAATTGAGCTGTGCGGTATGTCGCGTATGAACGACCTGCCCTATACGCTCCAAAGTGGCTCGCTCGAAACGGTTATGAGGATTGTTGATGCCACCTCAATGCTGACTGTCATCCCTGAGATGGCTCTCCCGTACATTCCAGAGCAACTCAAAAACCGAGTTAAGATGCTTGCTCGTGGTGCGGCTTCGCGAAAAATTGTGGTGGGAGTGCGTCGTACATACGCCAAGGAGACCATTATTACAGCCCTCAGAGAGACAATTATGGAGTGTGTGGATAAAAAAACTCCACCGAAAAGGTGGTAATCGGTGTGAAATGTGTATTTTTGCACCTCTTATCGTAGATAAGAATTGGGCCATAGAGGCTCACGCAGAGTAAAATTAGAAATATAATACTGAAATATAGAACGATTTATGCAGAAACTCATTGATAATATAGTTGAGGCTATTCAGGACAAGAAGGGCCACAACATCGTTTCGTTGGACCTCAGGGCACTCGAAGGTACTATTTGCGATGCTTTTGTGGTGTGCAATGCCGACTCCACTACCCAAGTCGATGCCATAGCCGATGGTATCGTAGAGCACTTGGAGGAGAAGTTGGGCGAGAAACCACGCAGGGTGGAGGGTAAGACCAATGCTGTGTGGGTGGCTGTTGATTATGTCGATGTTATGGTCCACATCTTCCTCACCCCTCTGAGGGAATACTATCGCCTCGAACAGCTCTGGGCCGACGCCCCCGCAACCCACTACGAGTCGGAAGAGTAGGGACGAAGGAGTGTTGGAGGTAATCCCAACGCCCATTTGAAAGTTTTTTTGCCACGGCGAGGAAATAAACCTCGCTTGTGTGGCGTTACTGATTGTGAAAAAAAATTAGCACAGAAGAATTGATATGGAAAACAACAATATGAACAATAACTCCGGTGGGCCTCGCCCATCTATGTCCCCTCGTCGTAGGCGCAATCCTCTGTCGTGGATGTATTGGTTTTGGACCTTACTGCTCGTGGGTCTGCTCTTTATGCAGGTGACCAGTGGCGATGGCCGACCCGCCAAGGCCGACTGGGCGCGTGTTGAGAGTCTGATTGTATCGGGTCAGGTGGAGCGCATTGTGGTTATCAACGATAAGGTGGCCCGCATTTGGCTTACCGACGAGGCTGTCAAGAGCTTGAAGAAAGAGCCCGCCTTTAAGTCTTTGCCCGAGAACGACTACCAGTTTACCTACAATGTGGGCAATCCCGACATCTTCCGCACCGACCTTAGAGAGTTGGGCGAGAAGTATGGCGTGGAGGTCCCCACACCCGGCTACGATTACCAACAGAACATTTGGCGCGACATCCTCGGCATCTTGCCAATGATTCTCCTCTTTGTGATGATTATTGCAATGTTTCGCTCGGCCTCGCGAGGTGCAGGTGGCCAAAACGGCATTATGAACGTGGGTAAGTCGAAGGCGCAGATTTACGATAAGGACAACAAAGACCGCATCACATTCAAGGATGTCGCAGGCCACGAGGAGGCTAAGGTGGAGATTATGGAGATTGTCGATTTTCTGCGTAAGCCCGATAAATACCGCAAACTCGGTGGTAAGATTCCCAAGGGTGCTCTGCTTGTAGGCCCTCCCGGAACGGGTAAAACGCTGCTTGCCAAGGCTGTGGCAGGAGAGGCCAACGTACCATTTTTCTCGATTAGCGGTAGCGACTTCGTGGAGATGTTTGTGGGTGTTGGTGCATCACGTGTTCGAGATTTATTTAAACAAGCAAACCAGCACGCTCCATGTATTATATTTATAGACGAAATAGACGCCATAGGCAAAAGCCGTGACAATCAGCTTGGCTCAAACGACGAAAGAGAGCAGACACTCAATCAG
>JAGBVY010000066.1 GCA_017630115.1 Tidjanibacter sp.
CTTGTCTGCATCGAACTTTACGGATTGAATCTTTACGTTCATAATGAATCCTCCTAATTCGTTTAGTTTATGTTGTACCTACTTGTATGGTAGGCGGTTAATTATTCTAAGTTGTCAGTTATCAGTTGTCAGTTTTTAGCCATTAGCTTTTTGATAAGTTTATAGGGGGTGTGGAAGAGCCTCAACCACTCCTCCCCTATGTCAGGGGAGGATGCCCAAAGGGCAGGAGAGGTTAGTCCGTCTGTCTTGCTACGACTGCCATAAGGCAGGCGGTTGGCATCTACCACTCTAATGTTTAGTTATCAGTTATCCGACAATTCTCAATTTTCCCTTTTCCCTTTCCCTCTAGGGTGGGCGACGCGGTAGATCTCCTTCAAGCGCGAAATGTTGGTGTGGGTATAAATCTGCGTCGTACCCAACGAAGAGTGACCTAGCAGCTCCTGAATCTCGCGGATGTCTGCCCCTCTTTCGAGTAATAACGTTGCAAAGGTGTGGCGTAGTACGTGGGGGCTATGTTTTCCCTTCACTCCGCACTCGGCAAGCACCTTCTGCACCGCGCGCTCAATCTGGTAGCGACTCATTGCGTACCCTTCTGATGTTAAAAATAGTGATTTTTCACCACAAATGCAAATTTTTTCCTCCGTAAATTTTGCCCAGTCGGCCAGCACCGAGCGTAAGATGCTCACTATGGGGACAATGCGTACTTTGCGTCCTTTACCCACAATACGCACTTCGCTCCACCCCGGGGTGAAACTATCGCTTGTGAGCGAGCATACCTCGGCCAGACGCATACCGGTGCAGTAGAGCGTCAGTACCAAGACGGCATTGCGTCGCTCCTCGAAGTTGTCGCTATGCGACAACTCCAAAAGTTGCTCCACAATATCCATCATCTGCCGTTCGGGTATATAGGTAGGCAACATCTTCTCCTGCTTCAATCGGGGTGTACGGGGGGCGGGGTTGTTTTCGATGATGTGTTGCTCTTTGAGCCAACTGAAAAAAGACCTGACAGAGGAGGTGCGGGTGTTGATGGAGGAGTTTTTGTAGTGGCTCACACGCTTGCTCTGTCCGCCACTTGGGGCTCTATCTTTCAACTCACTCAGGTGGGCTGTCCACTCTCTCAGGTCGTCGGAGGTGACCCTTGCGGGGTCGAACTCCTCGTCGGTAGTGCCACAGAAGGTCACAAACTCTCTGCAATCGCGCATATAGTTACGCACCGTTCCCTCCGAGTAGCGCTTTTCGGCCCTCAGATAGTTTTCAAAAACGGTTAGCAGATTCTGCTTGTGTGCCATTGGTGCGGTGGGGTTGCAAATAGTTGTGGTGTAGAGTCTTAGAAGGAACGGCTAACCTTAAATTTTAGGGCGCTGTTGTAGCTGGTTGAGAGGCTCAGCGAGTACCACCAAGCACCTGCCGAGCGGCTACATTTGTAGCTCACACCCCAGTCGATGTTGCCGTAGGGGATGTAGGCGTTGTTCAGGTCGAAACCGCCTTTCAGACCTACAAAGGGGGTAATGCGACTACCTCCCAATCGCAACCTTAGGTCGGCATAGACGGGGGTCTCGGCAACGGTGTCGTACTTATCGCCCCAAAGTTGCTGCTCTAAGCTCGCACCCACGCCCACAAAGAGTCGGCTGTTGATGTTGTAACCCATTGAGCCACCGACAGAAATGGTGCTCAGGGAGCCGCCGCCAATGTCCACTCGTCCACCCAATCCTTTGGCTGTGTTGCCTACGTTGAGGCTCATCCCGTTGGGATGTTGGGCTATGTCCCAACCCCAAAGGTAGAAGGGTAGGGCAGAGGTGACCAGAATGCCACCAACAACACATTGGAGCAGTCCCACTGTGGCGAGCATACCGCCCTCAATCACGTCGGTGTTGTTGTTGCGATTCTTCAAGTCGCACGCCCAAAGGCAGATTGCACCACTTGTGGCCAAGAGGCCTCCGCCAATGGTCAGAGTTTTGCCCAATCTGTAAATATCATCGCTGTGCTGATGCTCGAAAGAGGTTAGCCCCGACGGGGTGTATTTGTGGGTCGAAAGGCTCTCTTGTGCCGAGAGTGGTTGCCAAGAGAGTAGCAACAAAAAAGCGAGAATGGTTGGAATAATTCGTTTCATAGTTGTAGGACTTTGGGGGTAAAACAATAGGATTTTCTCGTTAGTTTTACAAAGATAACAAAAAACTACATACTGAGAAAGGAAAAATATAATATATTTTTTGCGTTAGTCGTTAAAAATGTATTAACTTTGCACGCTAAATGCCCTTGTGGTAAGGTGTGCCACAGCACAATTGACAACTATGAGAACAGGAGAAAAGGTTATATTGGCAATTCTGATTGCGTTTGCAGGAACTGTTGGTTGCAGTCCTTTCAATAAGGTGCTCAAACTCAACGACTCTGAGCAGATGTATCAGGCTGCTGTGAAATACTACGACGGAGGTGACTATGCCCACGCTCTGCAACTTTTCCAAGAGCTTGCGCCCCGCTACGCCTCTACAATGCGTGCCGACACGATTTTGTACTACACTGGTTGCTGCTTCTACAAGCAGGGCGACTTTGAAACGAGTGGCACAATCTTCGACGAGTATCGCCGCACCTATGGTCGTAGCCCTCTGTTGGAGGATGTGGAGTATATGTATGCTATGGGCTACTACTTCGCCTCGCCAGAGCCTTCGCGCGACCAGACCACCACAGTGAAGGCCATCAGCTCGTTGGGTGAGTTTATGGAGCGCTACCCCGCCTCGCATAAGATTGGCGTGTGTGAGATGAGGCTCAAAGAGATGAAAAACAAGCTCTACGACAAGTCGTTCATCAACGCCCGTACCTACTACAAGACCGAGCGCTACAAGGCTGCAATCATCGCCTTCAAGAATGCTCTGGCCGAGTATCCCGAGACGCCCCACCGTGAGGAGATATTGTTCCTGACGCTTGATTCGAGCTACAAACTGGCCGACAACTCTATCAGCTCGTTGCAGGTGGATAGGTATCTCGACGCTATGGATGCCTACTACAACTTCATCTCGGAGTTCCCCTCCTCGAAGCACGCCCGTGAGGCCGAGCGTATGCATAGGGTTATGAAACGTTACTTGGCAAAACACAATGCCGACGCCGATGCTGCCTCTGGCAACCAGAGCACCCCAGAGGAGGCTCAGTAGAAAGATAAGAATGACAAAATAAACACTATTGAATTAGGAGTAAGAATATGGAAATCAAAAAGACCGTTCCCACCAACACTGTGACTCGCAAACTCACCGACATTGATAGCCCCACCGGCAATGTCTATGAGTCGGTAACCATCATCGCAAAACGTGCAAATCAGATTGCAACTGAGCTCAAACAGGAGCTCAACCGCAAGTTGGCCGATTTCTCTACCTCGACCGATGCTCTCGAAGAGACCTTTGAGAACCGCGAGCAGATTGAGATTTCGAGGCACTACGAGCGCTTGCCCAAGCCCACTCTGATTGCTACCGAAGAGTTCCTCGATGGCGAGGTTTACTTTGTGGAGAAATAGTAGTGTAGTGGTACTACAAGATTGAAAATTGGCGAGAGAGAGACCAAAAGCTCTCCTTCTCGCCTTTTTTGCAAAAAATCCCTCTTCTTTACAAGCCATTTAACCCTTAGAGTTGAAGCGACAATGTTACGCCACCTTACGGTTGAAAACTATGCCCTCATAGAGCGTCTGGATATGACGCTCAGCCCCAACCTTAACATCATTACGGGTGAGACGGGTGCCGGTAAGAGTATTCTTCTCGGTGCGCTGGGGTTGGTCTTGGGTGAGAGAGCCGACATAGCTACTCTGAAAGAGAGTGGCCGTGGCTGTGTTGTGGAGGGTACATTCGAGATTGAGGCCTATGGGTTGCAGGAGTTTTTCGAGGAAAACGACCTCGAATATGCGCCCCAGACCATCATCCGTAGGGTGATAACTCCTGCCGGCAAGTCGCGAGCCTATGTCAATGACCTGCCTGTGGCACTCACAACGCTCAAAGAGTTGGGCGCAAGGCTCATCGACATCCACTCTCAGCACCACTCGCTGCGTGTGGCCGATGAGGAGTTTCGCAGGTCTATGGTTGATGCTATGGCCGACAATGCGACCGAGCGAGAGGCCTATTGCGAAGCTTATGAGGCTTGGCGCAAGAGTGTGTCGGAGCTTGCTACGCTTAGGCGTAAGGTGGCCGAGGCTATGCGCGAGAAGGAGTACATAGAGTTTCAGTACAACCAACTCTCAGCTCTTAGATTGCGCGAGGGTGAGTTGGCCGAATTGGAGAGTCAGCAGCGCCTGCTGGACAATGTGGAGCGTATTGGCGAGGCCCTTGCCGAGGGTGGCCAGTTGCTCGACGACGAGGAGGGTGGTGTGCTGATGAGGCTCAAACAGATAGAGAATGCCTTTGGTAAGACGCGCGATGTCTATGACCCGGCTGGCGATATTGCCGAGAGGGTGCACGCTGTCTTAGTGGAGTTGAAGGATATTTCGGCCTTGCTGGCCGACGAGCGTGAGAGGGTTGATGCCAACCCCGAGCAGGCTGCTAAGGTGGTCGAGCGCATAGATGCAATCTATACCCTTATGCGTAAGCACGGCGTGCAGAGTCCCGAGGAGTTGATTGCCTTGGAGGCTGAGTATGGCTCGAAGTTGGGTATGATTGTCGATGCCGACAATGAGTTAGCCACCCTCGAAAGGCGTGTTGAGGAGTGCTACTCGAAGGCTGTCGGATTGGCTCAGAAGATTACCGCCACACGTCAGAGGGCGGCAGTGGAGTTGGCCGAGCAGACTGTTCGGATGCTCCAAAAGCTCGGGATGGAGCAGAGTCAGTTTGTGTGTGGCGTAGAGCCTAGCGAGGAGCTTACACCTTCGGGAGCCGACCAGTTGACCTTCTTGTTCTCTTCGTCGAGCAAGTTTCAGCCACAGCCCATTGAGAAGGTTGCCTCAGGAGGCGAGATTTCGCGTGTTATGCTCTGCTTGAAGGCGCTGGTGGCCAGTCGCACCAATATGCCAACGGTCATCTTCGACGAGATTGATACGGGTATTTCGGGCCGCATAGCCGATGTTACGGGCCAGATTATAGCTTCGCTCTCGGCGGCACGTCAGGTGGTTAATATAACCCACTTGCCTCAGGTTGCCTCGAAGGGCGACACCCACTTCAAGGTGTTTAAGGATGGCGCAGAGGCCCGCACCCAGATTAGGCTACTCAGTGGCGAGGAGCGTGTCAGGGAGGTGGCAGCAATGCTTTCGGGTACGGATGTCACCGAGGCTGCTATTGTGCAGGCCCGCGAGCTATTGAAGTAGAGTTAAAGGGTGTTGTGGCGTTGTCTTTTGGTGGAGCAACTCGTTAGCCACATTCATCTCTTGATTCTCATCCATAGATGTAGATTTGGTCAGACTTTCCAATAAAGCAATATATCTTTAATCTAACCTTCAAACTACTCCTTAGGCTGTGAGCAATAATCCTAATAATAAGGGGCGCAGTGGCGCCTCATCTACTGAGCGACTGCTCTCGATTGATGCACTCAGAGGGTTCGATATGCTCTTTATCATTGGTGGTGCAGGTGTGATAGTTGCCTTGTGCAACCTTTTTCCTTCATCGGAGCTGGCTGCGTGGCTCTCGGCCCAGATGCACCACGTCGAGTGGGATGGCTTTGCCCACCACGATACAATTTTCCCATTGTTCCTATTTGTTGCGGGGCTATCATTCCCATTGTCGCTACGCCGACAGCAACTCTCTGGGGCTACGAAGTGTCACATCTGCTGGCGTGTGCTACGTCGTGTGGTGGTGCTTGTGGTGTTGGGTATGGTCTATAACGGACTCTTTCGCCTCCAATTTGACACTCTCCGACTGCCGAGTGTGCTCGGACGCATAGGTGTGGCGTGGGGTGTGGCAGCCCTTCTGACCCTATGGCTCAAACCACAAGCAAGAGCTCTCGTTTCTCTGGTCCTGCTGGTGGGCTACTCGCTGCTTCTGACAATTCCGGCTCCCGATGTGGCAGAGGGAGTGGGGACACTTACTAAGGAGGGCAACTTGGCAGGATTTGTCGATAGAACCCTTATGCCCAACCACATCTATTGGCGTGGGGTTATGGACCCCGAGGGCATACTTAGTACACTGCCTGCGGTGGTTACGGCTATGCTGGGAGTCTTTACGGGCGAGTGGATTCTGCGTGAAGGTATATCGGGCGGTCGCAAGGCTCTGGCTATGGCGTTGGCCTCGGTGGTGTTGTTGGCTTTGGGGCTTGTGTGGAACGAGTGGCAACCCGTCAATAAGTCGCTTTGGTCGAGCGCCTTTGTGCTGACAGCCGGGGCCTATTCGATGGCTATGTTTGCTCTCTTCTACTATCTTATAGACGTATGTGGCCTACGCCGATGGGCAGGATGGCTGCGTGTTGTGGGGGTCAATTCCATTACAATCTATATGCTCCAAGAGATTGTCAACTTCGGAGGGGTGTCGCAATTCTTCTTGGGCGGTATTGCAGGACTGTTGCCCGAGGGGTGGGGTGCGGTGGTGCTTTCGCTCGGCTATGTTGTGGCCTGCTGGTTGGTGCTCTACCTGCTCGATAGGTATAAGATTTATCTGAAAGTATAAAAACAATCCGACTATATATATAATAATAGTATGTGGAAAATGATTGGAAGATTGGCCGATTGCTTGGCGGCTGTTGTGACTACACTACTGCTAACGGCTTGCTCTTGTGAGAGCTACGATGTTGTAGTTATTGGTGGAGGTACGAGTGGCACAACGGCGGCTGTACGTTCGGCACGTCTGGGAGCTAAGACCCTCGTTGTGGAGCAAGGCCCTTGGTTGGGCGGTATGCTAACCTCGGCGGGTGTAAGCGCCACCGACGGCAACTACCGCCTGCGTGGGGGTATGTGGGGTGAGTTGCGCGACTCGTTGGAGGCCCACTATGGCGGTGCTCAGGCACTCAAAACAGGCTGGGTGAGCAACCTCCTCTTTGAGCCCCACGTTGGTGCACGCATATTGAGCAACATTGCCCACAAAGAGGAACAATTGCGGGTGATGTTCAACACCGACTACACCTCTATCGCTCGCACCTCGAAGGGTTGGAGGATTGGACTGAGGGGCAAACAAGGCCACACAAAGGTGGAGTGCAAGGTGCTCATCGACGCCACCGAGCTAGGCGATGTGGCTGCCCAGTTGGGCGTTGGCTACGACAAGGGTATGGAAAGTCGCCACATAACTGGCGAGGATATAGCCCCCGAGAAGGCTAACGACATCATCCAAGACCTCACTATGGTGTTGATTCTCAAAGACTACGGCCGCGATATGACCATTCCTCAACCCGAGGGCTACGACCCCACACTCTTTGCTTGCGCCTGCGATAACCCTCTCTGCAAGAGCCCCAAAGAGGCCGACCGTCTGTGGTCTGAGCCTATGATGATGTCGTATGGTCGCCTGCCCGGAGGCAAGATTATGATAAACTGGCCCATTGAGGGTAACGACTTCTATGTCGATATGATTGATATGTCGCCCGATGAGCGCACAAGGGCCATTGAGCAGGCCAAGCACCACTCGCTTTGTTTCCTCTACTTCATTCAGCACGAGCTTGGACTCAACACCCTCTCTTTGGCCGACGACGAGTTCCCAACAGACGACCTGCTGCCACTCATACCCTATCATCGTGAGTCGCGCCGTACTGAGGGCGAGGTACGCTTTCTGCTCAACCACATAGTCGCCCCCTACGACTACACCCTCTACCGCACAGCCATAGGTGTTGGCGACTACCCTGTCGATCAGCATCACACACGCTATACGGGTTGGGAGGAACTACCCAACCTCTACTTCCACTCCATACCCTCGTATGGCTTGCCTATGGGTACGCTTTTACCTAAGTGGGTTGATGGTCTTATTGTGGCCGAGAAGTCTATTTCGGTGAGCAATATTGTGAATGGCACGACTCGCCTCCAACCCGTTGTTATGCAGATAGGCGAGGCGGCGGGCATCATTGCAGCATTGGCCTCAACAAGGGGCATTGAGCCTCGCGAGGTGGCTGTGCGCGATGTTCAACGCGAGGTGCTCGCTGGTGGAGGCTACCTACTTCCATTTCTCGATCTTCCTGCCACCCATCCCCACTTTGGGGCTATGCAACGTGTGGGTGTTACGGGCATAATTGAGGGCGTGGGTATGACCGTAGGTTGGGAGAATCAGAGTTGGTTTCGTGCCGAGGAGAGTATCACTATGGACGAACTCTCGCGTGGTCTGAATCGTTACGATAGAAGCATCCCCCATATTGCAGAGAGTCGCAATGTCACTGTGGGCGACATTGTTCGCTATGGTTCGGTTAGTTCGACTCAGTGGTCGGCGTGGGGGCTTAATGATTTCAACCCCCAACGTAATGCTACCCGCTTGGAGTGCGCTGTGGCTATCGACCATATTCTCCATCCTTTTGAAAAG
>JAGBVY010000067.1 GCA_017630115.1 Tidjanibacter sp.
AAAAGATACCCGCGTTTTTTATGGGCCTTATGGGCCCTAAACTCTCTAAACTCTCAGAACTCTCAGAACTCTCAGAACTCCCAAAACTCCCGGACCACTCCCTATAAATTATCAATTTTCATTTTTCAATTTTATTTCTTACCTTTGAAAGTCGTTTTGTGCGGTTGGGTTGGCCCTACAATGCAGGTGGGGCAATACCTCGGGCAGAACGGGCGTTTTTATAGAGAATAGTGAGCAAGAAGGATTAAAACTATAATAATTATATATAATAGGTATGGGCTTTATTAAGATGTCAATAATTGATGTGGTCGATATTCTCATTGTCGCACTCATTATGTACTACATCTACAAACTTATCAGAGGTACGCAAGCCACCAGCATCTTGGCCGGCATCTTGGTCATCTATGTGGCGTGGATTGTGGCTCGCGCCTTCAATATGGAACTTATGTCGGGCATTCTCGGCTCGGTGGTGAATGTGGGCCTTATTGCCCTGATAATCATCTTCCAAAGCGAGATACGAAAGTTTCTACAAACACTCGGTACCAACTCCCAGCAGTCGGGACCTCTGGCCCTGATACTCAAACTTATAGACCCCTCGCGTCGCACCAAACACGAGGATATAAGCGCTATTATCGACCCCATAGTGAGGGCTTGTGGCGATATGAGTACGACCTATACGGGTGCGCTGATTGTCATTAAGCAAGACGGTTCGCTCGACGACATCATTGCCACTGGCGTAACCATCGATGCCAATATCGACTCGTCGCTCATACGCAACATCTTCTTCAAAAACTCACCGCTTCACGACGGAGCTATGGTCATCTCGGGTGGTCGTATTACGGCAGCCAAATGTGTGCTTCCATCCACCAAGAGCGAAGTGCCACTCTCGTTTGGTATGCGCCATAGGGCCGCTATGGGTTTGTGTGAGGAGAGTGACGCTATTGTGGTTGTGGTGAGCGAGGAGACGGGGGCAATCTCGGTGGCTCAGAATGGAAAAATCAAGCGAGGCCTAAGCGAGATTGAACTGAGAGCGGAGTTGATGCGTCTGGGGCGTGTGGCAGAGGAAAAGGCAGCAAAGGAGGAGCGTGAACAACTACTTGTAGCAGAAAACGCCCAAAAAGACCCCGCAGAGGGCGTTGAGGCCGAGGGTGAAGGAGTTGAGCCTGCAAAGGTAGAAGAACTCCAAAATGAGGCTAAAAACGGCCAATAGACGGAATTTGTAACTATGGTTTAACTTAGTATATGCGATTGATTATGAAGAGAGTATTTTTGTATGTGGCCCTTGTGGCAACTTTGGCGCTGTCGATGACTGCGTGCGATAGTTTCCTCGATGTTGAGCAGCCCGAGGAGAAGGTCTCCTACCTGACTCAGGATGTCAATTTTACAGCAACCTCCATCATCTGCAAACACTTCACCGAACTCTATATGCAATACCCACATTGCGAAAACTACTATATCGAAATGGTTGGCGACGAGGTGGAGGGCGTGCGCGAGGTGATGATTTTAGACCTGCTCGTACCCGAGGACAACCCCGTGTTGGAGGCCGAGTTTAAGGTGGGCTACGACGGCAAATTTGTGGCCCTCTCCAAGTACGATGTTTTCGACCCCGTAACGGGATTTCAGTATATGGGCGGTTGTTACTATGGTAAGGCTGTGGATGGTTATATCCGCGACTACTACGGCTTTCTAACCGAAGGTACGGTGCGTATTTCGTCGCTCGATGGTGTCTATAATATCGATGTCAATGCCAAGAGTTTAGACCACGAAATAAAAGTGCTGTACTCCGGCCCTCTGACCGTTATTGAGGGTAAGTAGAACCTCTTCGATAGCTGAGAGTAATAACAATTAAAGCCGTCTGCAAAGAAGACGGCTTTAATTGTTATTGTGCCATAGTAGGGCTAGTTATGGTAGTTGAGCCTCAAATAGGATGGGGTAGTGGTCGGAGATAAATGGTGCACCGTAGTCCTTGTCGCGCAGAACGGTGTAGCGCACGGGCACGGCGTGGCGGAAGAAGATGTAGTCGATGATTCTGTCGGCACGACCCCAGCGATTGAATGTACCACGAGGGTCGCTTTCGAGTGAGTTGGTGCGGGCATCTTCCAATGTGCCGGCGAGCTGCCTAAGGGGGGCAGCGTCGGGTGTGATGTTCATATCGCCGGTGAGGAATACGGGTATGCCCAGCGGCAGTTGTTGCGCGATGTGGCGTGAGAGAAGTCGCAACCCTTCGTGCTGTGCCACAGCGCCTTTGTGGTCGAGGTGGGTGTTGAGCATCACAAACTGCTTGCCCGTTGGGAGGTGGCGGAAACGAGCCCAAGTGCAGGTGCGCTTGCAGGCACTATCCCAACCAAATGATGGTATTGAGGGGGTGGGGGAGAGCCAGAATGTGCCCCAGTTGAGTAGCTCCACCTCGCTTGTGTTGTAGAGTATGGCCATATGCTCGCCCCGACTTACGCCGTCATCGCGCCCTACACCAACCATATCGTAGTCGGGCAGGCTGTCGAGCAGATATTCGAGTTGGTCGGCCAACGCCTCCTGAATACCTACGACGGTGGGCTGCTCGGAGCGTATCATATTGACCGAGGCGTGTCGGCGAAGCTCCCAACGGTTGCTTCCGTCATTGCCTGTGCCGAGGCGTATGTTGTAGGATATGATGCGCACAATGGAGTCGTCGGAGGGTGCTCCGAGGGCGGTTGTGAGGGTGAGCAGAAGTGCTGCTACGAGTAGTGTTGTGCGCTTCATTGGGGGATGCGGAATAAGGTGGGTTGCAGACAAAGATAGTGATTATAGTTGGAAAGCGGGCGAAAATTTGTAGATAATTTGATAAGAACAAAAAAAAAGCTAATTTTGCACCGCAAAATGGTTCCGTAGCTCAGTTGGATAGAGCAACAGCCTTCTAAGCTGTAGGTCTTGGGTTCGAGCCCCAACGGGATCACAAATTCGAGGAGCAGAGATTTCTGCTCCTTTTTCTGTGTCAAGATGTTAGCTGATGTCGGGACATTAGGCACAGATCCAGCCAAATTCTGCGGGTTACGCACTTTGCAATCCGATAAAATCGGGTGAAATCCGATGCAATTCTCCTTGCCCGACAATTCCAATCCCAAACGAAGAGAGAAGTGTGTGACCAACTTTTCAAATTCTCAAAAAAGGTTACGACTTTTTGCGAAATCGCTTGCGTGTGTGGAATAGTGATGTTATGTTTGCAGTATATAAAACGCTTTGCCACAGTGTGTTGCATTTTTTAAGTTATCATATGTCCTAAATCAACTGAACACACCATCAATACTTGAATAACAATTCGCCTAGAAAATCTATTATAATCCGCCAAATCGCC
>JAGBVY010000068.1 GCA_017630115.1 Tidjanibacter sp.
ACTAAAAGTCGGAGTAGGGGGACGTGGGGATCTCGTAGAAGGCTAAGCGTGAGCTTGGTTGGAGAGGTTTCTATTGCACATCCTAATTGAAGTAGCGATTATCCAGGTTAATACCCTGGGGGCTGATGAGGAGTTATCCTCCTAACCTCTCTTAATTTTCATTTTTCCATTTTCAATTTTCAATTAAAAAACGCGGGCAACAAAAAAGATACCCGCGTTTTATATTGGCCTTTGGTCGTCGGCTGACCGCTCAAACTATCGGTTCAGGTGTTCGGCAACTTTTTGGAGGAGAGAGCCTTTGCCGTAGCCCATCCAACGGTCGATAATCATACCCTCGGGCGAGATGAGGGTATAGTTGGGGATGCCTCCTTGGTCGTAGTGGGCATAGATGCCTATCTCCTTTTTGCCGTCGCTCCAATTGTGCCACGACATAGGGTGCGACTCCGAAGCCTTGCGCCACATATCGTCTGCATCGGTGGTTATGCTCACCACCCTCAGGCGGTCTTTGTATTTCTTGGCAATCTCTTCCATCTCGGGCAGCGCCATTATGCAAGGGCCACATCCGCTACTCCACAAGTCGAGCAATATGTAGTAGCCGCTAAGCTCCGAAAGGGTGTGGTGGCCGCCCTCCAAATCGTAGAACTCGCCATCAATCATAGGCTCGCCAACTGTGGCCTCTTGGGGAGGATAGAGATTGACCCTTATGAGCTCATACGAGGGATGGTTGTGCCACTCCTCGCCGAGTGAGCCAAAAAGCTCCTCGACCTCTTGGCGGTTGGCATACTCGGGGTCGTACTTGCACAAGTTGGCCATCTCGCTGAGGTGCATCATACCAACCTCGTCCATCTTACATCTCTTCATACGCTCGATGAGGCGACTATGAATCATAGGAACTATACGCATTTGCTCACGCCCCAAACTATCGTATTGTGCCTGCAACAGCTCCTTGTCGGCATTGGGCTCTTGCCATTTAAGACGAATAGCATTGTCTTCGAGCACAACCCTTTGGAGGTCGTTGTAGAGCTCCTCTGCGCAACGTATATATCTCTGCGACGAGCGGTTTTCGGGCGCAGGGCCTTTGACCTGCCAAGTGTAGATTAGCTTGTCCTCGCCCTTAACCTTTACTTTGTCGCCCGCCTCGGCCCAAATGTGAGCTGCCATACTGGGGAAATCGTCCCTCCAACAGAGCAGTGTTAGGTGCTCTTTCTCTGCCTCGGGAGTGATGCGGAAGTGGAATCGGCCCTCGCGAAGCGTGTCGTGGGCTATGGCCATACCTGCGTTGCCGTCGAGTCGGAAGAGGTAGAACACCGCTCCGTCATCCACATTGGACACTCGGCCCTCAATCTCGTAGTAATTCTTAGGCTCACTTGGCCCGCACGCAACAATGCACAAGGCAATGCCAAAGAGCAAAATCAATCTTTTCATATTAAATTGGGTTTTAGGTTTGTTGTTTTGCTGTGTTACAACAACAGCCCTTCTGTTTGAAAGGGCTGTTGTTATTAGGTGTATCTGTTTTTGCGACTATTTGGTGCTCCAAGCGCCTTCGCCACTGTCCCAAGCACCCTCGGCTACGGTGTAGAGGTTAGTGCCGTCGGTGGGAATAACAAGGTCGGCGGTCTGGTTCCACTTATTATTCCAGTTGTTTGCGGTAGTGGCGGGGTTCATACGGCAGAAGATTACTTTGGTGTAGCCACCTACGGGGATACCAACCTCGTAGATACCGTCGGCATCGCTATCGGTCATACTAACCCAAGCCTCACCCGCCTCAAAGAAGTAGGCAGCAAAGCGTGCGCCATCTGCTTTCCAATTGGCATTGGGGGCCAAATAGAGCATACCATCAGTAAGCTCAGGCTCCTCGGTTACGGGCTCTTCGCCATTCTCGGTCTGCTCAACTGCGGTGGTGTAGTCCTCGCCGTCGGCCATAATATAAACAACCATAGTGTTCTGGTTGAAATAGATGTCGTAAGTGCCATCTGCCTCAACAGCGATGTTGGCGCTATTGCCATCGTTCTCAACTGCAATGTAGTGGTTGGCTTTGATGTAGTTCACTGCATTTGCATTGCGACCAATGTTCACATCGCCCTCCCAGGTGCCTGCGGTGCGAATCTTGAAGTCGTCGCCTGCAACCATAACAACATCCTCAGCAACCAACAGACCCTGAGTGGGGGTGGTATAGAGAATTGCATCGGTAGCCCAAGCACTGGCTGCAAACTTGCCTACAACGCCCAAGCCCGACTCCTCGGCCACAAAGGGAACGTCAATGTCGCCCTCTTCGCCCTCGCCGGTCTGGTTGAACTGCAACTCATTGTCGGCAACCCAGTCGGTGATGGTGGGGGTGAAGCTGGTCGAAAGGCTCTCTTTGGTGAGCTCTACGGTAGCGGAGCTAACTTTACCCGACGAGAATGTTACAGCCTCGGCCAAGTCGAAGGTGTACTGTTTCTTGCTGGCGGTGGTAACGATGAGCTGGGGTTTGATATTCTCCTGAGGAACAACAATAAGAGCCCAAGTTGTGTCATTTACCTTAGCAGCTTTGATTGTGCCGGTGCTGCCACTGGTCTGGTTGCCGCCATCGAGCAGGTTGATGGTGGTAGTGCCATAGACACCCGAGAACCATACATTCTCAATAGCCTCGCCCAGCTGGTTGTTGATAGTGAGGACTACTTTCGAGAGTGCGTGGCGGAAAGGAAGGGTAACGGCGCTTGCTGTGGGGCGCGAGGTGGTAGCAGCTACCATAAGGTCGGAAGCGGTGTATGCACCCTCAGTGCTCTGGTCGGCATTGATGGTGAAGGTGTAGCCTGCGGCGTTGTAATTAGCCGAAGCCTTATAGGGGTAGTAGGCCAAAACGTCGGCCTCAACCTCTTCGTCGGTGTACCAGAGGTTGGTCTGCTCGCCCACGAGTTTGCCACCAGTGTAGGTATATTTGGCGTTGTCGAGCCAAGTGGTGTTGGTCAGGATGTGCAAACCGATAGCGTCGCCCTCCTCAAAGGCGGTGTCGGTAGCTTTGGTAAAGTTGTACATCTGAGCCGAAACAGCAATCTGTTTGCCCTCTACTTTGGGGGTCTCGTCGTTCTTGCGGCACGAGGTTGCAATGGCGGCAACGCAAAGTGCCAGCGCCAAAAGTTTTGTTGCTTTCATTTGTTGTTTGATGTTTGTAATTATTTGATTTGTTATATTGTTTTCTGCGTCAATCACTTAGGACTAATACCTGCGGTAAACCCAAACGTCTTTTTGGATTTTCTTATACTCCTTACGCATACGCTCCGCATCGTTCAGGTTGTTGGTCGAGTAGGCAATCACCACCCACAAACCACTGGGGAAGGGGGTGATTGTATAGTTCTCAGCACCAATGCCCAGAGGGTCTTGCTTCGCACACGCGCGCGCATTATACTTAATGGAAAATACACCCACAGCCACATTGTAGCGTTTGTCGGGTGCGGGAGGTGTAGCCTTCTTGGGCTCGGCCACTGCGGGCACAACCTCCTCAACAATCTCCTCCACCGCAGGCTCAACTACAACCTCCTCGGTGGGTTGCTCGGCCTCACACTTAGCACACTTTGTGCAGGGGCACAACAGCCACGCGGCCACACCACCACCCACAACAATGAGGGCTACAATCCACCAAATCCAACCCCTACGACGACGTTGGAGTGTGGCCACAGGCAGAGCCTCGTCGCCATTGAGAGCTCGGTTGAGTTCGGAGTCGATGTCGAAGCGGCGGGGCGAGATAACTCCCACACCCTCAGCAACAATCGTGCCGTCCTCCTGACGAGCCACCGTAAGCCAATCGCGGTAGAGCCTTTGGGCCTCCTCGGTGGAGATACCTCCGTGCTCGGCCATAATGTCGGTTACGGGAATGTGGTTGTCGGATATTGTCTCCGAGAAGAAAACCTGCTTGGGCTCTCCCTCCACGCGGAGCGAGCCTATCTCGGGCAAAGCGACGTTGCCATACTGCACCAAGCAGTTGAAAATGAGTTTATTTACTACATTACTCATAGCCTTCGATGGTTTTGTTGAGAAAATGTTTGATTGCTACTTTTTGGCCTTGGGAGGCGCTACCTTCTGCGCCTTGGGTTTGGCGGGCTCTTCGGCCCAAGCAATGTGTTGGGGTTTGCTCCTGAGGCCCACAAAGACAAATACAACACCAACCAACACAAAGGGGATGCTCAACAGTTGGCCCATATTCATACCTATGGCCGCCTTCATACCCTCCTCAAAGCCTACTTGGTCGTTTTTGATATACTCCAACAAGAAGCGCGAGAGGAATATGCCGATAAGACCCACACCAAACATCAGTGAAGGATGTTTGCGACCTGCGTCGCCCTTGTAGTAGAACAAGAGCAATACTACAAATACCAACACATAGAAAAGTGCCTCGTAAATCTGGGTAGGGTGCATAGGCACAGTCTCGCCATTGCGCTCGAAGATGAAACCCCAAGGAAGGTCGGTGGGGCAACCATAAATCTCGGAGTTCATAAGATTGCCCAAGCGCACACCCGCACCACCAATGGCTACGGGAATCATTATGCGGTCGGCAGCCCACCAAAAGGGCATCTTATTGCGCCAAGCAAAGAGTATAAGACCCAAGAGAAAACCGAGGGCAGCTCCGTGGGAGGCCATACCACCCTCGCGGATGTTGAGCATACGCAGAGGGTCGGCCAAATAGACCTCTGGCTCATAGAAGAGGCAGTGTCCCACCCTTGCGCCCACAATACCAAGAATGGTGGCAAACCAAAAAAGCGAATCGACAAGTTTGTCGGGCAACTTCTCGCGACGCACAAAGGAGGTGAAAAAATAGAGGCCGGCAATAAAAGCCAAAGCCCAGAATATACCATAGTAGCGAATCTCCAAACCAAAAACAGAGAAAGCTACGGGATCGACATTCCACTGAATGGATGCAAGTGTGTTCATAATAAATTCTCTATAAAAATACTATTAGCGTGTAAAGATAGGCAAAAAGTGTCAATTCTTGCTCAATGTGAACGAAAAAGTACTTCCTTTGCCCAATTCGCTACGCAAATTGATGGTTTCGCCGTGGGCTTCGAGAACGTGTTTCACAATAGACAAGCCCAAGCCTGTGCCGCCCTGTTCTCGCGAACGACCTTTGTCGGTGCGGTAGAATCGCTCAAAAACACGAGGTATATCCTCCTTGGCGATGCCTCGTCCATTGTCCCTAACCTCAATGAGCACTTTGTCGAAGAGGTCGATAAATTTCACAAATGTTTCACCCCCCTCGTTGCCATAACGTATGGAGTTGATTATTAGGTTGATGAGCACCTGCTCAACATAGTAACGGTCGGCCCTGACCCACACGGGTGGATAGGGTACCGTAAAGGAAGAGCCCACCACTATGTTGATGTTTTTCTTGGTGGCTTCAAACTCTATGGTATCGACAATGTCGCGCGTCAGGGCAACAATATCGAAACGCTCGTAGTTGAGATTAAGCACTCCTGATTCGAGCTTCGAAATGGCCTCCAAGTCGTTGGTGATGTTGATGAGTCGGTTGATACTTTTTTCTGTTCGTTCGAGGTAGCGACGGTAGATTACCGGGTCGTTGATGCCACCATCTAAGAGGGTGGAGATGTAGCCCTGAATGTTGAAAATGGGGGTTTTGATTTCGTGCGAAACATTACCCACAAACTCCTTACGGTAGGTTTCGTTCTCTTTCAGGCGTGCAATCTCCCTTTGGTTCTGCTCGGCCCACCTGTTCAGCTCGGCACTCACCGAACGCTCGGGGTGGTTGGTCTGCTCCAACTCGGCCGAGAGCTCGGTGGTCTTGATATCGCGCCCCAGTACAATGCGATAGAGGGGCTTGATGCGCTGGATGAAAAAGTTTTTCATCACCCACTTGTCGCCCATAAAGACCACAATGCCACTACCGATGGCGAAGAGAAATCCCCACCACCAGCCGTCTGCGCTAAAAAAACGACCCATAACCAAACCTATGGCTACACAAAAAATTGTGATAAGCCCCACAATGATGGCCGCCGTGTTGATTGTTTTGATTTTCATAATATGCTCTGTGAAAAGTTTGCTCCGCCGAAAGCACAATGTTGCTAACGACAAGATATTGAGCAAATTTAGATATTTTTGCGGTTTTCTCAAATAAAACCACGATATTTGCATATTGAAAGTTGAAAATTGAAAATTAGGGGGTTTTGGGGATAGGGACTATAAGCCCCTAAGGCCCTCAAAGCCCTCAAAGCCCTTAAAGCCTTTAAAGCCTTTAAGGAATTAGGTCGTTAGACGTTAGACATTAGACGTTAGACCGCACCAAAGGTGCGCTAGGCTCCGTAGTTCAATGGATAGAATTTAAGATTCCGGTTCTTACGATAGCGGTTCGATTCCGCTCGGAGTCACAAAGGTGATAAGATTAGGTGGCTTTGTGCAAGACCTTGGGGAGCACCACCCTCACAAAAGAGGGCTTGCCCTCCGCTCGGAGTCACAAGGGTGATAACATTTTGAAGCAATGGATTTTAAGTTGGTGTCGGAATATAAGCCCACGGGCGACCAGCCTGAGGCTATCGAGGAGTTGGTGCGCGCCATTGGGGGCGGACAGCCACACAACACTCTCCTCGGTGTGACCGGCTCTGGCAAGACCTTCACCATTGCAAATGTTGTTGAGCAACTACAACGCCCCACGCTGGTGTTGAGCCACAACAAAACCCTCGCAGCACAGCTTTACAGCGAGTTCAAGGCCTTCTTCCCCAATAATGCGGTGGAGTATTTTGTCTCCTACTACGACTACTACCAGCCCGAGGCCTACCTCCCTGCCAGTGACACCTACATTGAGAAAGATCTCGCCATAAACGACGAGATAGAGAAGTTGCGTCTGCACACCACCGCCTCGTTGCTTTCGGGCCGTAGGGATGTGATTGTTGTGTCGAGCGTGTCGTGCCTCTACGGCATTGGCAACCCCAACGACTTCCACCAAAGCAGCATAAAAATTGCTGTGGGCGACATCATCCCCCAGCGTAGGTTGCTCTATAAGTTTGTCGATGCACTCTACACCCGCACCGAACGCTACTTGGAGGCTGCAACCTTCCGCGTCAAGGGCGACACCATAGATGTTATGCCGGCCTATGCCGAGAGTGACGCCTATCGCATCTCAATGTTTGGCGACGAGATAGAGGCGCTCTACCGCATCGACCCCGTAACAGGGGCACGCAAGGAGAGCCTCGGCGAGATTACAATCTTCCCCGCCAATCTCTTTGTCACAACCAAGGAGCGCACCGAGGAGGCCATACGTCAGATTCAGCTCGACCTCGGCAAGCGCATTGAGGAGTTTGAGCAGGCGGGACGAATGGTGGAGGCTCAGCGCATAAAACAACGTGTGGAGTACGATGTGGAGATGATTAAGGAGTTGGGCTATTGCTCTGGTATTGAGAACTATTCACGCTATATGGATGGGCGCAACCCGGGCGACAGACCCTTCTGCCTACTCGACTACTTCCCCGACGATTTTCTATTGGTTGTGGACGAAAGCCACGTCACCATACCCCAAGTGAGAGCTATGTATGGCGGCGATAGGGCCCGCAAGGAGAATCTTGTGGAGTATGGTTTCCGACTGCCTGCGGCTGTGGACAACCGCCCCCTGACCTTTGCGGAGTTTGAGTGCTTTGGCCACAATGTGCTCTATTGTAGTGCCACCCCTGCCGAGTATGAGCTCTGCAAGAGTGAAGGCTCGGTGGTGGAGCAGCTCGTTAGACCCACGGGACTTCTCGACCCCGAGATTGAGGTGCGCCCCACCGACAATCAGGTGGATGACCTACTCGAAGAGATTGCCACAACCACCCGCAAGGGACAGCGAGTGTTGGTTACGACACTCACTAAACGTATGGCCGAAGAGCTCTCCAAATACTTCGACCGCATAGGCATACGCAACCGCTACATCCACTCCGATGTGGAGACATTCGATAGGGTGCAGATTCTCGAAGATCTCAAAGCAGGCTCCTTCGATGTGCTCATTGGTGTGAACCTCCTGCGTGAGGGTCTTGACCTGCCTGAGGTGGCTCTGGTAGCTATTATGGATGCCGACAAGGAGGGATTCTTGCGTAGCGAACGAGCCCTGACGCAGACAGCAGGTCGTGCTGCCCGCAATGTGGAGGGTAGGGTTATTATGTATGGCGACACCATAACTGACGCTATGAGGGCCACCATAAACGAGAGCCAGCGCCGCCGCGAAAAACAGATGGCCTACAACCGCGCCAACAACATCACCCCCACACAAATCAAACGCTACACCCGCACCACCATCTCGGGCAACACCTCCGAAGGTGCGGAACCATACCCTCTGGGGGGTGTGGGCACTATGGCTGCCGATGTGCAGGGCACATACTCGCCCCACGAGCGAGAGGAGGCTATTAAGGATGCTCGCCGCCGTATGGAGGAGGCCGCCAAAGCCCTCGACTTCGCCCAAGCCGCCCTCTGGCGCAACCGTATGTACGAACTGCAAGGGAAGAAATAGCTATCAGCAGTCAGCAGTCAGTCTGCGGCGCAATTCCAAGATTTAATTTTGAGAGGTTAGAGAATTTAGGGAATTTAGGGCGTATAAGCCCTATAAGCCCCATTGGTCAATTCGCCGGGTTTACTGGGTTTACTGGGTTCTCTGGGTTTACTGAGACTTCCCAGTTCTCTCTGTTCTCTCTGTTCTCCCAGTCCTCCCAGTCCTCCCAGCAACTAACCTCTCCGTCGCTTCGCGACACCTCCCCTGACATAGGGGAGGTGTGGTTGTGGTGCTCCCCATCCAAAAGAAAAGCGCAGATTGTTGAGGGATTTTTGGGCCTAACAAAAAGGTGGCTCCGCAGTTTAACATAGGAGCTAACTATCGCGAGGCGAGTACAAGGCTTGCGAAAGAAAAATTCCCCGCAGCTTACTAAACGTAAGTGAGGGGAATTTTTCTGAGTGTAACGCAGTAATCGCCCGCGAGATTAGCTCATTATGAGCATTTTGACCAACCGCACGAATGACAAGTAGGACAACCATTCTGATAAACAAGGCTCTCGCTACCGCAGTTGGGGCATTTTTGTTTGCTCTTTGTGCCGTCTTTGATATAGTGTTTCAGGGCGCGTGCAACACCTGCTTTCCAAACGTTGATGCCGTCGCTTGTGAACTGCAAGCTATCAACCAGATTGACCACATCGACAATAGGCATACCATTGCGGAGCACGCCTGAGATGAGTTTGGCATAGTTCCAGAACTCCATATCGAACAGACGCGAGATACCGCCAATAACGTGGGGATAACCGCCCTTATCGTTGAAGCGGAAGTCGTAGCGCTTGGTGCCATCCTCCTCTCTAACCTTCACAATCCAACCCTTAGTGATAGACTTAGGAATGAAGAGCTCCTCCTCGTCAATCTTACCGGTGAAAATCTCGTAGGGTTTGCCGTCGTGCATACCCACAAAAGCAATCCACTCCTCCTTGCCGTTGCGGAAGCGCACAACATCGGCCTCCAACTCGGCGGGACGTTTGATGGGGGCTTTTGTCTCTGCGGGGGTCTCGGCCTTGCTCTTGGTATCGACCAACACACCGCTGCGTGAACCGTCACGATAGACGGTAATACCCTTACAGCCACACTCCCAAGCGGTCTTATAAACGTCGGCAACAAGCTCCTCAGAAACATTGTTGGGGAGGTTTACGGTAACCGAGATGGAGTGGTCCACCCACTTCTGGATGGCGCCCTGCATCTTCACCTTAGCCACCCAGTCGATGTCGTTGGCGGTGGCGTGGTTGTAGGGCGAGGCGGCAACGAGTGCATCTACCTCGCTATCGGGCAGTTCGTTGAGATTTTCAACATTGTGGCCGGTGATTTTGAGCCACTCAACAAACTTGTGGTGGAACACATAGTACTCCTCGAAGCAGTCGCCCACATCGTCTTTATAGGTGATTTTCACATTTTGGTCGGTGGGGTTCACCTTGCGGCGACGTTTATATACGGGACGGAAGACAGGCTCAATACCCGAAGTGGTCTGCGACATAAGCGACACTGTACCCGTGGGGGCTATGGTGAGCATTGCGATGTTGCGACGACCATAGCGAACCATATCATCGTAGAGTGCGGGGTCGGCCTCGCGGATGCGGGCAATCATTGGGTTGTTCTCCTCTTTGAGGTTGTCGTACATTGGGAATGAGCCACGCTCCTTGGCCATCTTCACGCTTGCACGGTAGGCATTAAGGCACAACTCCTTCTGGATGCTAACAGCAAACTCAATAGCCTCGTCGGAGCCATAGGTAAGACCCAGTGCAGCCAACATATCGCCCTCGGCAGTGATACCCAAGCCCGTACGACGACCCTTCAAAGCCTTCTCGCGAATCTTCTCCCACAACGAAAGCTCCACCCTACGAACATCCAACTCCTCGGGGTCTTTGCCAATCTTCTTGTGGATGAGGTCGATTTTCTCCAATTCGAGGTCGATGATGTCGTCCATCATCCTCATTGCCATCTCGATGTGTTTGGCAAACTTCTCGTGGTTGAACGAAGCCTCGGGGGTAAATGGCTTATCGACATAGCTGTAAAGGTTGAGTGCCAACAATCGGCAGCTATCGTAGGGGCAGAGAGGAATCTCGCCACAGGGGTTGGTCGAAACAGTACGGAAGCCCTCGCTGGCGTAGCAGTCGGGCACACTTTCACGCAACACAGTGTCCCAGAACAAGCAACCGGGCTCGGCACTCTTCCACGCATTGTGGATAATCTTCTGCCACAGAGCTGTTGCATCCACCTCTTTACGGTAGAGGGGCTCGGCAGCATCGATGGGGAACTGCTGAACATACTTCTCGCCACTCATCACACAACGCATAAACTCATCGTCGATTTTAATCGACACGTTGGCACCAGTCACCTTGCCCTGAACAGTCTTGGCGTCAATAAACCTCTCGGCGTCGGGGTGTTTGATGGAAAGGGTAAGCATCAAAGCACCGCGGCGACCATCCTGAGCCACCTCGCGGGTGGAGTTGGAGTAGCGCTCCATAAAGGGAACGATACCGGTGGAGGTAAGCGCACTATTCAGAACAGGGGTACCTGCGGGACGCAAGTGCGAGAGGTCGTGACCTACACCACCCCTACGCTTCATCAGCTGCACCTGCTCCTCGTCCATACGGATGATACCACCGTAAGAGTCGGCGGGGGTGCGGTGACCAATAACAAAGCAGTTGGAGAGAGAGGCAATTTGCAGGTTGTTGCCAATACCGGTCATAGGACCACCCTGAGGGATGATGTAGCGGAACTGATCCAACAGACCAAATACATCCTCCTCGCTCATTGAGTTGGGATAACCCCTCTCAATGCGGGCAATCTCGGAGGCGATGCGGTGGTGCATATCCTCGGGCGAAGCCTCATAAATGCGGTTGAACGAATCTTTCAGGGCATACTTATTAACCCAGACCATTGCGGCCAAGTCGTCGCCCTTGAAATACTTTTTGGCATTTGCCAACACATCCTCATATTTCAGCTCTACCAGCTCAGGGGATGCGCTCCCTTTCTCCATCTTTTCAGACATAGTTGCGTGTGTAATAATATATATGTAACGAGTTAATTTCTCAATAGACTGCCACACAGACAGTTAAAGAATCGGCGCTTATGACGCCGACTTTGGTACAAAGTTGCACTAAATTTTTGGGGATTTATCAACAAACTGTTTACACTTTATTAACAATTTATTGACACTTGTATAAGGTGCTTATTTTGACAGCGTTACGCTCACCTTTTCAACCTTACCTCCGAGAGGGGGTGCGAGTTTGGAAACCTTCACCGTGGAGCCAACTATCTGAGGGAAAGCACTATGGATGCGTTCGAGTATTCTCCAAGCCACATTTTCGAGAATGTTGGAGGGTTTGGCTATCTCCTCGGCCACCTGCTCATAGACGGCCAAATAGTTGACACTTTTCAACAATTCGTCGCTCTGGGGTGCGTCGCCTATTTCAACATCCATACGCAAATCGACGTGGTAGCGATTGCCAACCACCTTTTCGAGATCGTAGCAACCGTGAGGAGCGCGAAACTCCATCCTTTCAAGCTCTATGGTAGCTCTCATCTTTCTTGTGCGTTTTAGAATAGACATTTCTCCTGTTTGACCTCCTCAACGAGGGTGAAAATCTCTCTCCACGCATCCTCGCCAAAGGTTGTGCCAACCACCTCAATCACCTTGCCCGCTGCAATCGCACCAATAGTACCACACTGGCGCAAGCTTAGGCCCAAGCACAAGCCCGCCATAAAACCAGCGGCATAGAAGTCGCCGGCACCCGTAGTATCGACCCTCTTGGCTGCGGCCATAATACCAACATGGATGGGCTCGCTTCCTTTCTCCTTGATGAGCGCACCGCGAGTGCCAATCTTCACCACAGCCAGCTCACAACGCGCCGCAATAAAGTCGAGCGCCTTGTTGGGGTCGTCCTCACCACTAAAAGCGGCTGCCTCCTGCTCGTTGGCAAAGATTATATCGACATACTTATCGACCAAGCCCAAAAGAAAAGCCCTATTCTCCAACACAACATTGTAGCTTGCCAAGTCGATGGCCACCCTCAGACCACACTGCTTAGCCAACTTAATGGCGTGGCGGATGACAGAGTGGCTCTGCACCATAAAGCCCTCAATATAGAGGCAGTCGTAGTGCTCAAACATAGGGGCGGTGATGTCGGCCTCGCAGAGTTCCAGCGCAGCACCCAAGTAGGTAACCATAGTGCGCTCACCATCGGGCGATACGAGCGACAAGCAGCGACCCGAACGATTCTGGCCGTGGGCTACAAAGGGATTGATGCCGAGGTTTTCGAGAGCTTGCTCGTAGAAGTGGCCGGTGGAGTCGCGACCCACCTTACCAATGTAACCCACCTGAGCACCCAAACGAGCCATACAGCGGATGGTGTTGCCTGCACTACCTCCGAGCGATAGGGTATGGGGCAGGTCGGCGGTTTCACCCTGAATCTGGCGCTGAAACTCCGCATCGACAAGATTCATACTTCCCTTGCCGAGGTTGAGTGCGCTGAGCACATTGTCGTTTTTGAGGTTCACCAAAAAATCGGTCAGGGCATTACCAATGCCTATTACTCTACTGATCTGCATAGCTTCTGTGTTTGGGTTATGGGGTTTGTTGCCTCTTGGCCCCGCAAAGATAATTTAATTTGAAAAGATGAGAAAGTTTTAGCCACCTAATTGCTCTTTTTTATTGGTTGGGATCAAGCCCCTCGGAAGGTCCAGAATTTTTGGAGCAAATAGCTATAAACTATCGTTATGAGTGAGGTTAAAACCTGAGCCAAAGGGGCGTATAGCAACCACCACTCCACCATAATTTTCAGACACACATAGTTGATTATCAGCGAGCCAAGCGTAGTCACAAGGTAGCGCACCGAGCTAACCCTATCGCCCAATGGCGAGCCTGCAAACGAAATGCGGCTTTGGAGCAAGTAGCCCGTAGAGAGTGTTATGGGAAAAGTTATGGCCAAGGCGGCAATGTGGCGCGAAATGTAGATCCCGCCGGCGAGGTGGAGAAAGTCGAAACCAAGCACCACATCGTAGAGCAAGCCATAGAGCAACCAGTTGAGCACAAGGTTACCACCCCCACACGCAGCATAGCGGAAGGTTTGTTGTGGCATCAACCTCCTAATTGGCCCGACATAGAAAAAATCTATGGCCTTGGTTATCGTCTTTATCATTCCCACGGTGGAAAATTGAAAATTATTGTTTCTTAGGTCGTTAGAGTTTTGATGTTAGTTGCTAAACGCGACTATCAAGCCATATCGTTACTGGGCCATCATTGAGCAACTCCACCTTCATATCCGCACCAAAGCGACCACAAGGTATGGGGCGAGCAATAGCCTCTGAGAGTTTGGCCTTGAAGAGTTCGTAGAGTGGCACAGCCACAGCCTCGCCAGCAGCACCTATGTAGCTGGGGCGATTGCCCTTGCGGGTGGCGGCTTGGAGGGTAAATTGACTCACCACAAGCACATCGCCCTCAACCTGACGCACGTCGAGGTTCATAACCCCTGCCTCGTCGTCGAAGATGCGTAGTTGGGAGGTTTTGCGCACAAGGTAATCGACATCGCTAGGACTATCGTCGGTGGCCACACCCACAAACACAAGTAGCCCCTTGCCAATCTCGGCAACTCGCTCTCCCTCAATAGTTACGCTTGCGTGTGTAACACGTTGTATAAGTGCTCTCATAGTTGGTTGTTGGTATTGGTAGGTTTAGTGCGCTTCGAGCCAATTGTCGCCCGAACCGACCTCAACAGTCAGCGGCACAAGAAGCTTGGCAGCCCCCTCCATCGACTCCTTCAAGATTGTGGCCACCCTCTGGTGCTCCTCGCGCAGAGTATCGACAATAAGCTCATCGTGCACTTGCAGAATCATCTTCGAGCGCAGCCCCTCCTCCCTCAGGCGGCGGCTGACGGTGGCCATAGCTATCTTTATGATGTCGGCGGCCGAGCCTTGCAAGGGTGCGTTTATGGCGTTGCGCTCGGCAAGTGAGCGCACATTGGCGTTGGCCGAATTGATGTCGGGTAGGTAGCGCTTGCGACCAAAAATGGTCTGCACATAGCCATTGCCCTTGGCCTCGCGGATGGTTTCGTCAATGTAGTTCTTCACACCCGGATAGGAGCGGAAGTAGCCCTCAATAATATCCTTGGCCTCGCTCATCGACATATCACCCCCCATACGCTGACGCAGACCAAAGGCCGAAATGCCGTAGATTATGCCGAAATTGGCCGTCTTGGCCTTGCGGCGTTGGTCGGAGCTAACAGCCTCGGGCGCAACGTGAAAGAGGCGAGAGGCTGTATCGCGATGGATATCCTCGCCTGAGCGGAAAGCAGCCACCATAGCCTCGTCGCCACTGACGTGGGCCATAAGCCTTAGTTCCACCTGCGAGTAGTCGGCCGAAAGGAGGATGTGGTCGCCATCGGAGGCAACAAAAGCCTCGCGGATGGGCCTACCGAGAGCCTCACGAATGGGGATGTTTTGGAGGTTGGGATTGGTAGAGGAGAGCCTACCCGTGGCCGCCACAGCCTGATTATAGGAGGTGTGGATGTGGCCCGTAGTGGGATTGACCAACAGGGGCAAAGCGTCCACATAGGTGGAGAGCAACTTCTTTATACCACGATACTCCAAGATGAGGGGCACTATGGGGTGGCGGTCGGAGAGGAAACTAAGGTATTCCTCCTCGGTGCTATATTGTTTGGTCTTGGTGCGCTTGGGTTTGGGGTCAATCTTCAAAACCTCAAAGAGGGCCACACCCAGTTGGCGCGACGAATTGACATTGAGCGTGGGCATACCCGCCAGCGAACGAATCTCCTCGTCGAGTGCCTCCAAGCGAGCCGTAAGCTCCTTGCTATAACGAGCCAAAGCCTCACTGTCGAGCCTCACACCCTCCCACTCCATATCGGCCAGTGTGCGGATAAGTGGCTCTTCGATTGTGTTGTAGAGCTCCAAAGCTTCGGCCTTTTCGAGCGCCGGTAGCAGCGCAAGGAATAGTTGCAAAGTGACGTCGGCATCTTCGGCTGCATACTCCGCCACCTGAGCCACACTCACCTGAGCCATAGAGAGCTGGCGAGCACCACGACCAATGAGATTCTCAATCTCTATGGGGTCGTAGCCAAGCAGGGTGCGCGCGAGGTGGTTCATATTGTGGCGACCGTCGGGGTCGAGCAGGTAGTGCATAATCATTGTGTCCCACAGCTTACCGGCCACCTCAACACCCTCGGCACGCAACATCTGGATGTCGAACTTAATGTTTTGACCCACCTTCTCGATAGCCTCATCTTCGAGCAACGGGCGCAACTCCTCCAACGCACCTTCCACCTTGCGGGGGATGTAGTAGGCACGATGAGGCTCGGCCGCAAACGACAAACCTACGAGGTGGTCGCTATGATAGTCAAGACCCGTAGTTTCGGTGTCGAAAGCCACTCGCTTGTGGGCAGAAAGCTCTGCCACAGCCTCGCGCACCTTCTCTATTGTGTCGCAGAGGATGTAGGTGTGCTCTACGCTTTGGATTGTGGCATAGAGGGGCGCAGCTTGCGAAAAGAGGTCGGCAGCGGGTGCCGGCTCGACCGAGTGGGCTGCGGTTGCAGAGGTGGGTTGTGGTACGGGAGCACCAAAGAGGTCAAACGACTGGGGTTGGGTAGCCGTAGCGGCCTGTTGGATGTGGGTTTGTGCCTCGGGGCAGACCTGCCCGTTGAATGGCGAAAAACCTCCGCCATCCATCTCGCGCAGAAACATATTGAAGTCGAGCTTGCGGTAGAGTTCGCGCAGGTGTTCACAATCGGGCTCACACATTGCCAACTCCTCGGGAACAAACTCCACCGGAGCATCCACAGCAATGGTTGCCAACACCTTGGAGAGTCGGAGTTGTTCTGCTCCCGCCTCCACATTCTCTCGGAGTTTGCCTTTGAGCTTGTCGAGGTTGGCAAGAATATCCTCCACCCCGCCAAACTCACAAACGAGCTTCATTGCCCCCTTTTCGCCCACACCCTTCACACCGGGGATATTGTCGGCGGCGTCGCCCCAGAGGGCCAAAATATCAATCACCTTGCGAGGGTCGTCGAAGCCGTAGTGTTCTTTTATCTCGGCAGGGCCTATAATCTCCACTCCCTCGCCACCTTTGCGGTGTTTGTATATCCTCACATTGGGGGCAACAAGCTGACCAAAGTCTTTGTCGGGTGTGACCATATAGACGTCGTAGCCCTTGGCTGCGGCTTTATGGGAGAGTGTACCTATGACATCGTCGGCCTCGTAGCCCGCAACCTCAATGGTGGGAATGTGCATAGCCTCCAAAAACTCCTTGATATAGGGAATGGCCTTAACGATATCCTCGGGGGTCTCGGAACGGTTGGCCTTATAATCGGGGAAGAGTTCGTTGCGGAAGTTGCCACCCTTGGGGTCGAAAGCCACACCTAAATAGTGGGGTCGCTCGGCAACAATCAAATCCCTTACAAACTTTACAAATCCGAATATGGGCGAGGTGTTGAGCCCCTCGCGATTACGCATAGGTCGGCCTGCAAAGGCGTAGAAGGCACGGAAAATCTGTGCGTAGGCGTCTATCAAAAAGAGTTTTTCCACGTCGGTGTAAGGGGATTAAGGGGTTGTGTGTGAGGGGTTGTTGATTAGTAAATCGTAATGTCGTAGGGCATACGGGCCTGAACAGAGTTGCCCTCTTCGAGCATCCTTACCACCGAGCGCAAGCCCTCGGTAAGAACACCGCTGTCGCCAGCCGAAGCACCCATCTTGGCCGAGAAGAGCGATTTGAGCATTGCGGTCATCTCGTCGTCCTCTTCGAGAATCTCCACAACCCTCCAATCGTCGCCAAGCTCGGCCCTTGCTGCGGCCTCCGCAAGAGCCTCTTGCAGACCACCAAACCTATCGACAAGACCTATGCGCTCGGCGTCCGAGCCACACCAAACACGGCCCTCACCAATCTTATCAACGGCCTCAACCGTCATATCCCTACCCTCGGCAACGTGGCCCAAGAAGACCGAATAGACATCCTCAACGGAGCGTTGCATATAGTTGAGCTCCACACTCGTCAGGGGGCGGAACAGGGTACCCATATCGGCGTGGGGTGCGGTCTTGGCCACATCCACCGTCACACCAATCTTATCTTCGAGCACATCCTTACCGCTGATTACAACACCAAACACACCGATAGAGCCTGTCAGGGTTGTGCGACCCGCAACAATGCAGTCGGCAGGCGAAGAGATGTAGTAGCCACCCGAAGCGGCATAGCCCGACATCGACACAACCAGAGGTTTCTCGGCTTGAAGGAGTTTCAGCTCGCGCCACATAACCTCCGAGGCCAAAGCACTACCACCGGGCGAATTGACCCTCAGAACAACAGCCTTAACACCCTTATCCTCGCGAGCGCGACGGATTTGGTCGGCCGTGGTGGCGCCACCAACAATGCCCTCGGCACCCTCGCCGTCGATAATCTCACCGTCGGCATAGATAATGGCAACCTTATTGGGGGTTACTTTGGTGGGAATGGTGGCCGATGCGCAATACTCGCCAAGAGTAACAAGCCCTGCCTCCTCTGCGCCCACAAGCTGAGCCAACTCGGAGAGCACCTCGTCCTCATACCTTAGGCCATCGACCATACCGAGCTCGGCAGCCTTGCGGGGCGAATCGATAGCAAGCGTGGCGGCCCACTCGCCAAGTGTGCGGGCGGGAATCTGGCGCGCGGTGGCCACATCCTCAACCAACACCGACCACAAGGCGTTTACCATAGCCTCGGTCTGGCGACGGTTGGCGGGACTCATCTCGGTGAGCATATAGGGCTCAACGGCCGACTTGTAGGTGCCGTGGCGGATGATTTGCACGTCGGCGCCAAGTTTGTCGATAGCCTTCTTGAAGAAGAGCGACTGCGAAGCCAGACCTCGCCAATCCAATCCACCCTGAGGATTCATATAGAGCCTGTCGGCAACACTGGCAAGCCAATAGGTGCCCTGCGAATAGGTCTCGTTGTAGGCATAGATGGGTTTGCCGGAGGTGGTCTTAAACTTCACAAGCAAGCCCCTAAGCTCCTCCATCTGGGCAGTGGTCTCAACAGTGCCTGTGCCGGTGAAGTTGATATAGAGGGCCTCGATGTTGGGGTCGGTGGCTGCCTTGTCGAGCGAAGTGGCTACGTCGAGCATAGTGAGCGTCTCGACCATCTCGAAGTTATTGCCACTCATAGAAAAAGTAGGCATACGGGGAGAGTCGGTAATGCTCTCGTCGAGATTGAGCACCAACACCGAGTCTTCGCCCACCACGGGGGCTGCGGGCTCCAACGAGCCAACCATACCTATAATTATAAAAAATGGAAGTAGCGAAACCACCACCAATGCCAACAGCACGGCCAAAAATGTCTTGAAAAATCCTTTCATAGTTGTAAAAATTATTATTTATAGCACAAAGATATGCTTTTTACCACAAAGAAAAACTATCTTTGTAAAGTAATTTGCACCTTTTTCTCCCCCATAGGGAGAGAAAACAACTAAGTAAAAACCAAAATTAAACCATAAGATATGATTACCAGAGAAGAGATTGTAAACATTCTCCAAGGCATAACCCACCCCGAGAGTGGGAAAAACATTGTCGAAGGGGGCATTTTGCAGGAGGTTACCGTAGGCGAAGGTGGCAAAATCCACCTCACTCTCGTCTTCCGCCGTCGCCGCGACCCCTTTGCTAAGAGCGTGGCTACGCGCGCCAAACTCGCCATTGAGGCCGCCGAGGCTGAGGCCCAAGTAGAGATTCTCATTCGCGAAGGCGAGGAGGCCCCCAAGCCCCGACAGCACGAAGGAATGAAAGATGTGAAAAACATTGTAGCGGTAGCCTCGGGTAAAGGAGGCGTGGGCAAATCGACCGTTACAGCCAACCTCGCCGTAGAACTCCACAAGATGGGCTACAAAGTAGGCGTGCTTGATGCCGACATCTATGGTCCGTCGCAACCCAAACTCTTTGGTGTGGAAGATTTTGAGCCTTGGGCCGAGCAGGTCGATGGTTTAGACTACATCGCCCCGGCCGAGTCGGAGGGTATCAAAATCAACTCCATAGGATTCTATATTGGCAGGGAGGATGCGCTGGTTTGGCGTGGTCCAATGGCTACTAACGCTCTTAAACAACTTATTAACCAAACACTTTGGGGTGAGCTTGATTTTCTGCTGATTGATATGCCTCCCGGAACAGGCGATGTGCAGATCTCCATAGCCGAAAATCTCTCCCTTGCAGGTGCCGTCATTGTGAGCACCCCACAGAAGGTTGCAACGGCCGACGTCGTGAGGGGTATGAAGATGTTTGAGGCTGAGGGAATTGGCGTTCCCGTACTGGGTGTTGTGGAGAATATGGCCTTCTTCTCACCAGCCGAACTGCCCGACCATCGCTACTACATCTTCGGACGAGGTGGCGCACGCCAGATGGCCGAGAGTGCAGGGGTGGATTTCTTGGGCGAAATACCTCTGATTCAGGCTATTGCAGAAAATTCCGACGCCGGTACCCCCATTGCTTTGGGTTCGTCGGAGGAGGAGAAGTACTACGCCGAAATCTGTCGAAAGATTGTTGAAAAGCTGATGAAATAGTGTTGGTAAGTTTATAATTGAGCGTTGAAAAAATTTTCTCTTTCTTGTCGTCCAAAATTTGCTTTTCTCACCCAAACGTATATACCGTCGAGGGGAGCAAAAATGCAAGGAAAATTTATTATTTTTTCTTCTCAATTTACCAACAACCAACAGAGGGTCAGATGTTGATTTTTTTGGACTGTTAGCTTGTTGAAAAACTTTTTAACACGCTGTCGAAAACTATCACAACTCTCTCATTTTCGCACCGAAGAACCACCACTCCACAGAGGATAATTTTTAGTAATTATTTTTATCCTTGGGGGCAAAAAATTTACCAACATTACTA